>NZ_JAFLMX010000025.1:0-45452 GCF_017849675.1 Alteromonas sp. AO-Serp | reverse complement strand
CACTAGAAGACGCTGGCGTTAAAACTGTACGTTCACTTGCTGAAATCGGCAAGGCGCTTCGCGAGACTACAGGTTGGTAAGCTAACGCTTAACAATTTTGTGATAAAAGCCCGCTTTAAGCGGGCTTTTTTGTGCGCGCTTATTAACAACTCTGCAGAAATGCATGTAACAAAATTACAACTATCTGCCGTAAAAGCCCCGTATAATCCATATTGTGTTGTTAAATTACATAAAGGCCTGCATATCCTTTGTTAACGGCGTGTTGCACAAATTTTATTGAATACGTATGCAGGCAATTGTGCAAACCCTAGGTCCTCTATAGCATTATGCCGACGAGATGTATTGTCATTTAATTGTCATAAGAACAACAAAAAGACAACAACTATAACCGTATGGGACACCCGTTTTATGAAACAATTTAAACCCAACCTAATTAAAGCTGCGCTTATTTCAGGCGGTATGGCGTTTGGTAGTGCACCAGCATTTGCACAAGATGCAAACACTGATGCTGTTGATGAAGCAAATCTTGAAGTAATTCAAGTTAGCGGTATTCGCGGCAGCTTACAGCGTGCTCAAGCAATCAAAATGGATAACACTTCAATTGTTGAAGCGTTATCAGCAGAAGATATTGGTAAGTTACCAGATACCAGTATTGCAGAATCAATCGCACGTCTTCCTGGTGTAACTGGTGAACGTCGTAACGGTCGTACAAGTGGTATCTCTGTTCGTGGTTTTAACGAGAACTACGTTGGTACGTCACTGAACGGTCGTGAGCTTCTAGGTATGGGTGATAACCGTGGGGTTGAGTTTGACCTTTATCCAACGGAAATCATTTCAAACATTCTGGTATACAAAACACCAGAAGCGGGCATGACTACCCAAAATATCGGTGGTTCAATTGACCTTCAAACGGTTAAGCCTCTAACGGCAGAAAGCACGTTTACCGTAAACGGCACGTTCGAGAAAAATGCTGAAGACTCTCCAAACCCAGATTTTGACAACGACGGTCATCGCATTTCTTTAAACTTTGTCGATCAATTTGCCGACGATACGATTGGTTTAGCGCTAACTGTTGCGAGCATGGAGTCTCCACGTCAGGAGCAACACTTCCGCGGTTGGGGTTACGCCACAGTAAACACTACACCAGAAAACACGTTTGACGATAACGGAAATCCTCTTTGGAACCCTCGTCGTTATGATGGTCAAGACACTGTAGACGTTCCTGATGGTACTGTTGTATTGGGCGGTCACGATTCATTCCAGCGTTCAGCAATGCTAGAACGTGACTCAATTGCCGCTGTAGTCCAGTGGGCACCTACCGATAAGCTCAATATTCAACTTGATGCGCTTTATATCGATTTTGTTGAAGACGATGTACGCCGTGGTCTTGAAGAAGGCGGTGCAGAGTGGGGTACAAGCGCTTACACAATCACTGGTGTTGAAAACGGTCTGGTAACTAGTGGTTACTCTGATGGTTTCTATAGCGTTGTTCGTAACGATGCGCGTCGTCAAGAAGCAGACCTAACCACAGTAGGCATTAATGCTGAATACCAAATCAACGACTCTTGGACACTAGAACTAGATTACTCTACCGGTAAAGTTGAAAAAGAAATTATCGATGTAGAAAGCTACTCAGGTGTAGGTCGTGCTGGTACTGAAGGCCGTCCAATTACTGCACGTAGCTGGGAAATGACATCTTCTGGAGTAATGTTCTCTGACCACCCAACTATTGCACCAGTTGACCTTACCGACCCAACACTTATTAGCCTTGCTGGTCCGCAAGCATGGGGCGCACGTCCGTTACTTGAGTCTGACGCACAGGATGGTTTCGTAAACCAGCCGCTTTTCGAAGAAGAGCTTGATACCCTTCGTTTCGACGTTAAAGGCTATGTAGATTGGGGTGTGGTAACTGGCCTATCTGCTGGTGTTGTATATTCTGACCGCTCTAAATCTAAAGACAATAACGGTGCTTACCTAACAGCGCCTTCATATCCTGGAAATGCTGCTATTCCTGAAGTGCTAGGCGTAACGAACCTTAACTTTATTGGAATTGACGGTGTTTTAGCGTACGACTCGCTAGGTCTTTTCGAAAGTGGTTATTACATTGAAAGCGATGCAAGCCGCGTTCAAAACGATCGCTTAGGTGATACTTACACCGTTGATGAAGAACTACTTACCCTTTACACCAAACTAGATTTGGAAATGGAAGTTGGCGATATTTGGGTGCGCGGTAACGTAGGCCTTCAAGTAGTAAGTGCAGATCAAGAATCAACAGGTTTCTCTGCAACGTCTGACCGCGAAGGTTACACCATTGCTAGCCCTGTAACAGGTGGCGCAGACTACACAGATGTTCTTCCAACACTTAACCTTTCAGCAGAAGTGGCTGAGGGCCAGTTTGTGCGCTTGGGCTTGAGCAAAGTTATTTCTCGTCCGCGTATGGATGACATGCGTCCAAATACTCAGGTTACGTTCTCGTTCAACGATAACCAAATTACTAGCACTGAAATTGAAAATGGTCCATGGGGTGGTAGTGCTGGTAACCCTGAATTGCGTCCGCTTGAAGCTAACCAGTTTGACTTAGCTTATGAGAACTACTTTGCAGATACAGGTTATGTAGCTGTGTCGTTCTTCTATAAAGACATTAAAAATTGGCACCGCAGCACGTCAATTGTGGCTGATTTCACAGAGTTTTATATTCCTGAGCTACATCAGGGCTCTGAAGGTCAAACTCCTGTATTGTTCACAGGTCAAGTAAGCAGTGTTCTTGATGGTTTCGAAGGCTTTGTTCGCGGTTACGAATTACAAGGTTCACTTCCATTTGACATGATCCATGATTCACTTGAAGGCTTCGGTTTGTTCGCAAGTGCAACCTTTATGGATGGTGAAGTTGACGCGGCTCCGGGGCAAACTGAAACACGTATTCCTGGACTATCAGAAGAGTCTTACAGTATGACTTTCTTCTATGAGAATGCTGGTTTCGAATTCCGTCTTGCGGCAACAAAACGCGATCAGTACCTAACTGAAGAACGTGGTGTTAGTTTGGCGTTAGTTGATGCAACGAAGCAAGGCGGTACGCTTGTTGATGCGCAAATTGGCTATGACTTTAGCGAGTCTGGTATCGAATATCTAGAAGGCCTGCGTGTTACTTTACAAGCACAGAACCTGACCGATGAAGATGATATTCAAGCGTCAGCGGCTGACGGCCGTCAAATCACGCAGTTCCAAACTTATGGAACGAACTACTTGCTAGGATTTAACTACAAGTTCTAATTTCTTCGTGTGTGTAAAGCCACCTGCTGCTTTTTGTTTTAGCTTGTGCTAAAAGAGAGAGCAAATGGTGGCTTTTCTTTTTGTATGAAAGGAACCCTTCAAAATTTTTGGTACGAATTGCGAGAAGTTTATGCAAGATCCTCATAATAAACCGATAAAGCGTGTAGTGATTGCCGGCGGTGGAACGGCAGGTTGGTTAGCTGCTTCATTAATGAAAAAGGTGTTGGGTAAAGCAGTTGATATTACTCTGGTAGAATCTGAAGCGATTGGTACGGTCGGTGTTGGTGAAGCTACCATCCCGCCAATACGCCTAGTAAACCAAGTGTTAGGTATCGACGAAGCACAGTTTCTTCATGATACTAAAGCTACGATAAAACTTGCTATACGGTTCGAAAATTGGAAAACGAAGGGTGAAAGCTACTATCACACCTTTGGTGCGCCGGGAAAAAGCATGGCGTTTTGTCATTTTCATCACTATTGGGTAAAGGCGCGCCAGCAAGGCCTAAAAGACGACCTGTGGGATTTTGACCTAAATTACCATGCCGCTGAAGCGGGACGATTTGCGCAGATAAATGCCAAAGACCCAGTCGTTGAGCTACCTTTCGCCTATCATTTTGACGCCAGTTTATACGCTCAGTATTTACGAAAGCTGAGCGAAAATATGGGGGTTGTACGCAAAGAAGGTAAAATTTCACGTGTTCAACGTTTTACCGACAGCGGTTTTATTCAAGCACTTCACTTAGAAAGTGGGGACGTGGTTGAAGGGGACCTATTTGTTGATTGCACGGGCTTTAAGGGGCTATTGATAGAGGAAGCGCTGGGCGCTGGTTACGACGATTGGTCTCACTTACTTCCTTGTGATAGTGCCATTGCTGTACCGTCTGAGCGACATGAAAAAACCGCGCCTTACACGCGCTCTATTGCCCACGATGCGGGTTGGCAATGGAGGATCCCACTGCAACACAGAAATGGTAATGGCCACGTATATAGTTCACGCTATATCAGTGATGATCAGGCCTGTGACACCTTGTTGTCAAACTTAGATACCAAACCATTGGGTGACCCTAAACTGATAAAGTTTACGACGGGCAGACGACGTAAGCAGTGGTACAAAAACGTAGTAGCAGTAGGTCTATCAAGTGGATTCTTAGAGCCACTTGAATCTACTAGTATTCACCTCATTCAATCTGCAATTGTTCGCTTAATTCAGCTGTTTCCCCACAACGGCTTTGCACCGAGCTTGGAAACGGAATATAACAAGCAGTCTGAATTAGAGTTCGAACAAATCAGAGATTTTCTTGTTTTGCATTACACCGTAAATGAGCGAACCGATAGTGCCTTTTTCAATGACATGCGAAATATTACTTTGCCCGATTCCCTAGCACATAAAATTGCGTTGTTTAAAGAAAGCGGAAATCTGCTACGAGAACAAAATGATCTATTCCTTGAAAGCTCATGGCTACAGGTATTGTACGGTCAGGGGATCACTCCTAAGGATTATCACGGTTTGGTAGACAGTGTGCCTGAAGTTCAGTTAAATCAAATGTTAAAAAGGTTATTGGAAATCAAAAAAGAGCCCATTGCTAAGCTGCCGACACATGACGAGTATATAAATGGGATGGTTGCAAAGTATAAACGCGCAATGAGTTGAATAATTTCATATGGTTAGAAGTGCTGCGAACGAACGCATCAGCTAACTAAACAGGTAAAGGATAAAGCAGCCAAAAGGCTGCTTTATTCGTTTTTAAGGATGAATTGTTACAATTATGCTGGTTTTTTACTGGCAAATTAAAAATATGTTGCGCCGATGTAAATGAATACGTATGCATAGCATTGCTCCCTTTTTATACAAAACAGTAGTATTTGGTGTTGAACCATAAGAGGCATTTTTGGGGGTGGTAGTCCTAAAAGTGTCGATAATAAACAAGGAATGGGACACCAATGAAAACATTCAAACCCAGCACTATCATGGCGGCCTTGATAAGTAGTGGGGTCGCGTTTAGCGCAGCTCCTCTTTATGCCCAAGAGTCACCAGACACCTCAATAGACGAAGTTGAACGACCACAAGAAGATACCCTAGAGCGTATTGAAGTACGTGGTTTTAGTACCAGCTTGATCCAATCACTAAACCAGAAACGCTTCTCCGATACGGTTTCTGAACAAATATCTGCAGACGATTTGGGCGGACTTCCCGATGTTTCGATGGCGGATGCACTGACCCGCTTGCCGGGTATCTCTGCGGTAAGAACCGGGGGGCAAGCCGCGCAGATAAACATTCGTGGTCTATCCGGTGACTTTGTGTTTTCTACATTAAACGGTAGAGAGCAGGTATCGACCAGCGGAAGCCGGGCAATTGAGTTTGATCAGTATCCTTCAGAGCTTATTAGTGAGGCGGCGGTTTATAAATCTCCCAAGGCATCGCTTATTGAGGGGGGTATAGCGGGTACGGTAGAACTTAAAACTGCATCACCACTTGCCATTGAAGAGCAGCATAAATTCAGCGCCAACATGCGTGGCATGTATAACGATAGAGCGTCAGAGGTGAGTGATGCTACAGAGTATGGACATAGACTGAGTTTTTCATATCAAGGTAAATTCCTTGATGATACGCTAGGTGTATCACTAGGTTATGCTCGTTTATTCCAACCGAGCGTTTCTACTCAATTCATTGGTTTAGCTTATAACGGTCAAGTTGATGTAGACGGACTTGAAGGTGATATAGACGGGCCAGCAGATTGCCCCAATTGTGAACTCATTTCAGAAGGCTTTGAAATGCAGCACAAGGGCGGGGAAGAGACTCGCGATGGTTACGTTGCGGCGTTTGAATGGGCACCTATCGATACCTTTACACTTAAAGCTGATGCTTTTATCTCGAAATTTGACTCCGAAGCCTTTGCTCGCGGGTTTCGCGTTAAGCTAGGTGGAATAAACGCTGGTATAACTAATCCTGTAGTAGCAAATAATAGCGTAATTGGCGGCACATTTTCTCGTACAGACAATAGCTTTACCCGTGTTGAGTTGGTAAACGACGACAATCAAGATTTCGACAGTGTTACCAACTTAGGCGTGAATGCTAGCTGGGAGATATCGCCAGATTTAGCGGTTCAGTTTGACGTCTCCCGCTCAAGTGCAGAAAGCGACTTTAGAAACGGCTTACTGTGGTCGCTTGTTGGCGAAGATGCGACAGCGGCAAACCCCGTGTTCGACGAAAACGTCCAAATATCTTATTTGCTCAACGGACTAAACTTACCTGATATCGGTTTTAATCAAAGTGATGCTTTTACAGACTTAGACCGTGTAATGGTAAGTAAATACGGTATTTATCCGTATGAAAACAAAGATGAGTTAGACGCCTATCGCGTAGACTTCCAATATTATGTCGATGTGCCAATCATTTCTGGCTTTGAATTTGGTTATCGTTACTCAGACCGGGAATATAACAATGACCGCTCTGTGTTTGAATACGGAAACGATAGTGCATTCTCAGTAAGCGAACCGCCACTTCAGTTAACTTCTGATATGGTCGAAGAGGTAAATTGGAGCGGAGATTTTGGTTATTTTCCAAGTTATCTTTCCGTTGATCTAGACAGTGCACTTAATGCTTGGTTTCCAAGCGGTAGGCCACAGCCTGTTCAAACGTGGGGACCAGGCGCTGCCGGCGTTATCAATGGTCCAGGTACCGGGCCTGCTACTGCGTGGACGCTACAAGAAAGTGGCGATGTATTTGAAACTGTGAATTCTGCCTACTTGATGGCAAACATTAATACAGAAATTGGCAGTATCCCTGTTACAGGTAATGTTGGTGTTCGTTACGTTAAAAGTAAACAAAGTTCAACGACGCTACAGCGTGCTACTCAGTTAATTGAAGACCTTGAGACCGGAACAACGGTTGAAGTTAGTGACCCTACGGCTGGTGCACAAAACATTACCGACGACGTAGGGTTAATTAATAACTTTTATCGCCCAGCGTTGATAAGTCACGAATATTCTGACGTTTTGCCTTCAATTAACCTGAACTTTAAACTTACAGATGACACGCAACTTCGTGTAGCTGCTGCAAAAGTGATGGGCAGAGCGCCAATAAACCGTTTTGCCGCAAATGCGTCAACCACTATTGAAACGGTTACCGCTTTCCAAGACAGAGATTCGGGTGAAATTACGCTTTCCAACCCTACGGCAAGGGTTAGTGGTAGCGCCCGTAACAGCCCTTATTTAGAACCATTCTATGCAACTCAATACGACGTTTCGTGGGAGTATTATTTCTCAGATACGGAAGGTGCATTAGTTGTTGCTGGCTTTTATAAAGACATTGAATCGTTCGTAGAAGACATCGAAATAGAGCCTTATGATTTTGAAGCAAACGGCATTGTAATTCCTGATAACGTAAGTGTGCCGGTTTACTTGACGCCAGAGTTTGCAGGACAGGAAGCCGAACTAGCGCTTGATGAAAATGGCGACCCCATCTTTATTACCGTCCCTACTGAAAATGGTAGCTACAGCACAGCCGTAAACAATGCCGAAGGTGGCTATATTCGCGGTTTAGAAATCGCCTATACGCAAATTTATAGCATGCTGCCTGGCATGTGGTCAGGCTTAGGCGTTAGCGCAAGTTACTCTTACACCGAAAGTGAAATTCAACGCACGCTAGGTGATGACGTGTATGCCGCTAACTTACCAGGTCTTTCTGAAAACGTTGCTACGCTAACCGTGTTTTGGGAATACGAAGGTTTTGAAACTCGCTTGTCTAGCCGATATCGCGATGCATTTGTTTCGCAGCAAGTAGCGGTAAACGACCAGGTGGTTAACTTTGACGAAGAATTGGTTATTGATTACCAAGCGTCGTACGAGATTAACGACAATTGGAGCGTACTATTTCAAGTTAACAACCTAACAGACGAGCCAACGAAGAGCTATTTCTCATCAGAAGAGCAAACCGGCACTATCCAATACTTTGGTACGCAATATTACCTAGGGATGACATATCAACTATGAAAAACAGCATCTTAGGTAATTTATTTAGCAACACGACGGAATATTCGGTTGCCAAAAGTAGCGAAAATATTCAGGAGAATTCTATGTTTACTAAAAAAAGAGTAGTGCGCGCTGCGTTACTCGTAGTAGGCGCATATACACTTGCAGGTTGCGGTGGCTCGGGCGTAGAGTCGGGCACCAACGATCTGCTTACCTGTGAGGTTCCAAATGTACCTAATTCATCAGGTACGGCTTGTGAACCGCCACCACCTATTCAATGCGATGCGCCACTCGTACCTAATGAAGCGAACGATGCATGTGAAGCCGGTGCTGATCCAAGTTTACCTGCACCTGTATTTACCCCTTCATCTAATCAAGCTGTACTTTATTATAATCGGGCTGCTGTTGACGCTGATAACTCAAGTAACGATGCAGCTTATGAAGGCTGGAGACTACATACTTGGAACAATGACGAGTGTGATGCTTATGCTGACGCAGACACGGATTGGGCCAACGGTCGCATTCATAGCGGTATCGATCCAAACTATGGTGCGTATTGGATTCTAGACCTTAAAGACGGGTATGGAAGCTGCCACAATTTCATCATCCACAAAGGCACTGACGATGCCGGAAAAGAAATGGGGGGCGGAGACTTCCAGGGTTCTTTAGTACAAGATGATGAAACATTTGTACGCATGAATTTTACCCTCTCTGGCGAGGCAACCATATTCGAGTTTCCTATCATGTCTCTTGGTCCTCAGCCTGTTGATATCGAGGGTTTTGGCGCGCATTGGTTAGATGCCAACACTATTTTATGGGACGTACCTGAAACCGTTTCAGAGGTGAAACTTCACTATTCAGCACAGGCTGACTTAGAGAGCACGCTGGAAGAGGGTATTAACGGTACTCAAGTAACGTTAATGAGTACAACACTTACCGAAGAGCAAACTGCCCGTGCGCCGCACTTATCGGCTATGCAGGCTTGGGAAGGCGACTGGTCGGTTGAAGATGCTAAAACCGTGTTGACGACACAAGCCGTAGTAGGGGGTTACGATGCTGACGGTGCGCTTGTTGTTGCGACCGGGATCCAACTGGCTAACGGAATAGACGCACTATATACGCTCGGTGAAGACGATGCCGACGAAGCTCAACTTGGTGGTATCTACTCTGATACAGGTATTACTGCCGCATTGTGGGCGCCTACTGCTTCAAATGTTGATCTTCTGATTTATAACGACAACAAGACATTAAGCCAACGTATTGATATGGTTCGAGATGATACGTCTGGTGTCTGGCGTCATGAAGGCGATATGTCCCTTGACCGTCAGCTTTACCGTTATGAAGTTACCGTCTATCACCCTATTACGGGGAATGTAGAAACGCTGCTTGTTACAGACCCATATTCTGTGTCACTAAGCACAAACGGCCGTTTCTCTCGCTTCGTAAATCTAGCGGATGATGATTTAAAACCACAAGGCTGGGATACTCATACTATTCCGACGGTTGAAAATTATGAAGATGCAGTCATTTACCAAGGACACGTTCGTGACTTTAGCGTACGTGATATGTCTACGTCTGAGGAAAATAGAGGTAAATACCTTGCTTTTACTGAAGAGGGCACAGCACCGGTTGAGCACCTTAAAAAGCTAGTTGAAGCAGGGCTTACTTACTTCCATATACTTCCAGCAAATGACATAGCAACTATCGATGAAGATCCAACAAAAACGGTAGATTTATACGATTCGGTAGGCAAACTGTGTCGCTTAAATAGCAGTGCTGCGGTATGTGAAGAAGAAAGCGCTGATGCATTGCTAATTGACGTTTACAACGGTTACGATCCTTTATCTCAAGCGGGTAAAGCTCAGCAGCTTACTAATGATTTACGCAATCTAGATACATTCAACTGGGGTTATGATCCTCATCACTTTAACGCACCGGAAGGCAGCTATGCGTCGAGTGCAGAGGGTGTAGAACGCATTGTAGAAATGCGCGCCATGATCCAAGCACTTCACGAGATGGGGCTACGTGTTGCACTTGATGTAGTCTATAACCATACCAATGCGTCGGGTGTTTTCAGTAAGTCAGTATTAGACAAAGCGGTACCGGGCTACTATCACCGATATGAAGTGGATACGGGTGCGATTGTTCGTGAAACGTGCTGTGATGACACAGAGCCTCGCAATGTCATGATGGAAAAGTTCATGGAAGATTCGCTGCTCATGTGGACTGAGCATTATAAGTATGACTCATTCCGTTTCGACATCATGAGCCAAGCTACAAAAGACACTATGGTACGCTTGCGTGATGCAGTCCAAGCTATCGATGCTGACAATTATTTCTACGGTGAAGGCTGGACTAAAATAGACCGCGGTTACGAGCAAGCGAGCCAGCTCAATATGGCTGGTACCGAGATTGGTACCTATAACGACCGTATTCGCGAAGCTATTCGCCAGGGCGCTATCTTTAGACCGGAAGATGAAGGGCTATTAAGCGCGCAAGACCGTGTAAAAATGGGCATGATCGGAACGTTAAAAGACTATGTTTTGGAGACGTCTTCAGGAAGTGCAGGCGCTACCAGTAACTTAGGCGGCTATGCAGAAGATCCTGCGGATATCATTAACTACGTGTCGAAGCACGATAATGAAACACTGTGGGATCAGTTAAACTACACGCTTCCACACGATATTACTCTAGAACAGCGGGTTCGTGCCCAAAATGTAGCAATGGGTATTAATCTTGTGTCTCAAGGTATTCCATTTTTACAAATGGGCGGCGACATGCTTCGCTCAAAATCAATGGATAGAAATACCTATGATGCGGGCGACTGGTTTAACTACGTCGATTTCACCTACGAAACGAACAACTGGAACGTAGGTTTACCGTTGGCACAAGACAACGAAGCCCGTTGGGAAGAAATGGGTGAATTCATTTACAATCCAAATCGCGCGGCCTCAATGGCAGATATAATGTTTGCCTCTGATGTGTTTGCAGAATTGCTTAATATTCGAATGACAAGTCCGCTGTTTAGATTAACCACCGCTGAAGACATCATCGACCGTATAGGATTCCACAATATTGGCGCACGCCAGCAGCGTGGTCTTATAGCGATGAGCATTGATGACGGCATATCTGAAAACAGCGAAGTACCTCGCCTAGATTTAGACATGATGAATGATGCGGTTATGGTGCTAGTGAATACAGGGTATGAAGAGAAGTCTATCACGGTAAACACAGCAACAGGCTTTTCGCTTCACGCCACACAAATGAATTCTGTCGATGCAGCGGTACGCGGCGCCACATTTGTAGAAGGTGAAGATGGTAATGGAACCTTTACCGTTCCTGCACTAACTATTGCTGTTTTCGTAAAACCACAGTCTGGAGCTCAAGGTTATGGTCTATCAGCGTATGCCACGTCTGGTGCGCCTGATGTTGTTCCTTACGGCGACACCATCGCTTACCTGCGTGGAGATATGAATGGTTGGTCAACGGATGATGCATTTACCTATCAGGGTGACGGTAAGTACACCGTAACAGCTACACTTGAAGGTGGCGTTACATATGGATTCAAATTCGCATCTGAAGATTGGAGTACAGTGAACTTTGGCGCAGCGGATGGTGAAGAAGGTACAGTAATAGCGGGCGAAGAAAAGGTTCTTGCACGTACTAATACCAACCTTTCATTTACACCAGCGACGAGCGCGACCTACCTATTTACTATTGATGCGACTGATAGCGAAGCACCAATCCTAATGGTTGAAAACGAAGAGCCCTATGTTGGCACACCAGTGTATCTTCGTGGTGCAATGAACGACTGGGGTACGGCTGAGGAGTTTGCGTACCAAGGCGGACGTATTTACACTTTCTCTCGTGATGTTGAACCAGGAACTTACGAGTTTAAGGTTGCTTCAGAAGATTGGAGTACCGTGAACTTCGGTGCGATATCAGCAGATGATTCAGATCGCAACCTTGCGCCTGGTCAGACTTTGGGGCTCGCCGCTACTAACGACAATCTTATTTTGAACATTGAAACCGCCGACCGCTATGTGTTCGTATTCAACGTCACTGATTTAAATGCGCCAACCATTGGTGTATTTAAAGAAGCGTTTTGGGGCGACACTCAAGTTTATATCCGTGGTGGTATGAATGGCTGGGGAGCTGTCGATATGTTTGAATATCAAGGAGAAGGTGTTTATACCGCAGACATTGAATTGAGCGCAGGTAGTATTGAATTCAAAGTCGCTTCTGAAGACTGGTCGACAGTAAACCTTGGCAACCCGAACGATGCAGCAATCAACGTAGTAACGCCTAGCGAGCCGAAAATACTTGGCGCAAGTAACAATAATCTAATGATTGAAGTTGCAGAGTCTGGTCTATACGAGTTTAAGGTATCTGGCCCTGATGGAAATGCACCTACGTTAACGGTTACGAAAAAGTAAGACCGAATAAACGCTAATTTGGTAAATTTCTAATAAACCAAGATTTAAAAACCGCGACGTAGTTCGCGGTTTTTTGTTTTTGGCATATCTCTTGATTCTCTAGTAGTATCACCAAGAAGATAGTGGTCGTACCAGAGTGGTTGAATTTATTCAAAAGGAGATGAAAATGAAACGTGCACTTGTTGTTGAAGGTGGCGCTATGCGCGGAGTTTTTGCAGCAGGCGTGTTAGACAAATTCATGGAGCATGACTACCATTCGTTCGACTTCGCGATTGGTGTTTCAGCTGGCGCAACTAATCTTTCAACCTACGTGTCGAAAATGCATGGGCTTAGTAAAACCATCATCACGCAATATGCCACAAAGAGGGAGTTTTTTAGCCCGCTTCGTTTCATAAAAGGTGGGCACATGACAGATGTTCATTGGCTATGGCATCACTCTAAACAGTCCATGAATATTCCTGCACCAGGTGAAAAAAGCAGCATGCCACTGTATGTTGGGATTACTAATGCAGAGTCAGGTGAATGTGAATATATACAAGCCACCAAAGATAATGTTGATGATTTAATGGTAGCTTCCTGTGCGTTGCCAACTGCATACCGAGACGAAATTTCAATAAACGGTACGCGATACCTGGACGGGGGAGTGGCAGATGCAATACCTGCTATTCAAGCATACAAAATGGGTGCGAGGGATATCACGGTTATTCTTTCTCAACCGTTAGGTTTTACAAAACCAGAAGTAAAGTCTGTATGGCTAATGCAAAAGATGTATGGCAACCAGCCCGCGCTACTCGATAAGATGTTGCAGCGTGCCGCCATTTATAACGAAACGTTAGCTTTTCTCAATAATCCACCCGACGACTGCACAATCCGTGTGATAGCGCCTGATGAAGCTTTTTGCGTTAAGCGTTTAACTATGGATAAGAAGAAGTTATTGCGAGGCTACGGTCAAGGGCGGCGCATGGCAAGACGCTATCTTAAACATTGCTATGAGAATTCAGTGGAAAGACAGCGCAAAAGCGCATAGCTACCAGACTGATTTCTTCTTTCTGTACAAAGCCTGTATGCAAATCGCAACAAAAGGCTTATAGAGCTTGGTTTTTTTTCCAAGCTTTTTTTTATCTCCAATAAAACTCTAATTTTCAGTATCTTACCCTGTTTCAATTTGGCAACAGTTTAAGCTTAAGTTACTGGTTCTTACTTCTAGTACCAGTCTTACACAGCGTGAATTGTTGAATTTAGCAACGCTATTTCCCTTACACCGCTTATAACTAGCGCTGTTGACTTCCCGTTTGAACATAAGTTGCCATATTTCCTATTTTAGTAACATTTTGAAAAAAATGAATTTTATCGAGTTTATGAAGCATTCTTATGTAAACTTTGCAGGCAATGTGCAATATTTTCATTAAACTGGTCTGCATCTTGCTGAACAGGTGGCAATAAACGCTGTTTTTTTAACGATGCGAAGATGTCAGATGGTTCATTTATCTCAACATTAAATCCTTCTTAAAAAAGGGATTGAGTAAATAGACCAAACTGTCACACGTTATTAAAATATAGAAATTATAATCGACCACGCTTTGCAATATCACGTGCTTCTCGATAACAAGAGGAGACCAATGCTCATTGGCAGAAATGCTTATTGGCATAGTTGAATCGCGAGTTTTGTGTCTACCGCTTTTTAGATAAATTTAATCATACTTAAGGTTAGTTTACGCTAACCTGTCTAGAAGCGTGATAAAGAACGTGGCAATATCAAATGCTGAATAAAAAATAAAATAAATACAAACGTGCAAATTGCGAATCAGAAAATGTCAATTGGGTTAATAAACCCGAAAAATCCCGTAAATGTTGCTTCTATACTGCGAGCTGCAGGTTGTTATGGTGTGGCCAGCGTTTTTTATACTGGTCAGCGCTATCGATTTGCTAAAGATTTTAATGCGGATACGAAAGCGTTTCATAAAGTCATTCCGACCATTGGGGTCGACGACTTAAAAGAAGTAGTGCCTGAAGGTGCGTCAGTCGTAGCGGTTGAACTGGTAGAGGGTGCTACACCACTACCTTTGTTTGAGCACCCGAGCAATGCGTTTTACTTGCTAGGTCCTGAAGATGGCAGTATTGGCGAAGACGTTTTGTCTTGGTGCGATCATGTTGTCTACGTTCCTACTTTTTCATGCATGAATTTAGCGGCCACAGCAAATGTGTTGCTGTATGACCGTCTGTCAAAGTCTGATTACGTAAGTGGGGATGCACTTATCAGACAAAGTAGAGATACGAATAACAAATCTAAGATTAAATAGTAATTAAATAACTAAGGCTGTCGTTGCGAACAGGAAGTTACCCACAAGCCTAATAATAAATTAAATCAGGGGAGCTTTGCGTTGAAGATGAGAACAATGAGCGCAG
Organism: Alteromonas sp. AO-Serp; assembly: GCF_017849675.1. Lineage (NCBI taxonomy): Bacteria > Pseudomonadati > Pseudomonadota > Gammaproteobacteria > Alteromonadales > Alteromonadaceae > Alteromonas > Alteromonas sp. AO-Serp. The sequence goes on along the minus strand of NZ_JAFLMX010000025.1, from coordinate 30,369 downwards.
TTCGAGCGTTTAATGGCGCCGTGTCTAACAAACTGAGTCGACTACCACAAACATTTTCTAGGGTACTCCCTAGTCGTTTCTCACTCGAAGAGAGTATTTCTAATTTCTTCTTTAGCCGTTACGAACTTGTGATTGCTAACGAAGAAAGTGAAAAGCAGGTGAGTTATAAAACGCGACACAAAGTGTATTGTGAAGAAATGAACTTCGAGCAGAAAAATGCCACTGCATTAGAAAAAGACAAGTTTGATGATCGCGCGATCAATTGCTACATCAAGCATTTGCCAACAGGAGAGTGTGCAGGCACGATAAGGTTGGTCTTGCCAACTGAAGCTGGCTTGGCACTTCCATTAGAAGAAAAGTGTGCGGAAGTAATCGGCGATGGTGCATTGCTACCTTCAAACTTGTCTCCACAAAGCGTCTGTGAAATCTCTCGCCTTGCAATACCGAGAGAATTTAGAGTGCGACAGTTACGCTCTAAAATCCTACCCTCTGAAAAAATTGAAAAAGTTAAACAAAAGAAAAATGTTCCATTTAACGTTGAGCATTTTCCTTATCTTTCAATTGCGCTGTACTTAATGGCAACGAGTGTGTGCCTTCATTTAAACGTTAAGCATGCCTATGTGCTAATGGAGCCTAAGTTAGCAAGAAGAATGAAGGCATTCGGTATTCATTTTAATCCAGTTGGTGAAGCTATTGAATTCAATGGCAAACGTATGCCATATAGATTGTCACCGCATGTACTGCTTGATGATTTAGCAAAACCACTAAAAGGTTTTCACAGAAAGATTCATTCAGAACTAAATAGTGCGTTACAAGCTATTGGCGATGTGGCCGTTCCCACCATTGAGCACACTCGAAAGCCGCTTCGCATAGCTCATGCAGCATGACACCATGCTATCTGGAATACTAAGCCGCCTCGTCAGGCGGTTTTTTTATGTTTGAATACGTATGCATGTTTTTTAACATCCAGTTAACGCGTATCCTGTTGGCATAATTTACGTTTATCACAATGATTACCATGCCAAATTTCCAATTTCGTTTTTGTCTTAAACCCTTGTCAATTGCTATGCTGTCAATTGGATTAACAGCGTGTACAGGGCCGACCTCTCCAGTGAATAATCAAAAACCGGTGATCAAAGACGCTAGTCTGAAACCATTTGGTCAAAGCGGCGAAAGTTCGACGCTAAACGATTCGGCTGAAAGGCAAGGTAAACCTGTTGTTTATCAAGTTTTTACTCGCTTGTTTGGAAACACGAATACAAATAACCAGCCTTGGGGCACAATAGAGCACAATGGGGTAGGTAAGTTTAGTGATTTTACTCCCGAAGCGCTTAAGGCCATAAAATCTTTGGGAACCAGTCACATCTGGTATACCGGTGTGCCGCACCATGCGGTGATTAATGACTACACTGATTTTGGTATTTCAAACGACGACCCAGATGTAGTGAAAGGCAGAGCGGGCTCTCCCTACGCAGTTAAAGATTACTACAACGTTAATCCAGACCTAGCCGATGATCCAGCCAAGCGTTTAGAAGAATTTGAAGCGCTAATTGCCAGGACTCACGCAGCGGGAATGAAGGTTATTATCGATATTGTGCCTAATCATGTCGCCCGTGATTACCATTCACTTTCTGCACCTGAAGGTGTAAGTGATTTCGGCGCGCACGACGACACGTCTGTTGAATACGCCCGTGATAACAACTTTTACTATGTAGTAGGTGAAGCGTTTCAAGTGCCCACAGCTGATAACTATCAACCTCTAGGTGGTGAAAAGCATCCACTATCTGACGGTAAGTTCGAAGAGTTTCCAGCAAAATGGACAGGCAACGGTGCTAGAGCTTCGAAACCGGATATAAACGACTGGTATGAGACCGTAAAAGTGAACTATGGCGTGAAGCCTGACGGCACCTACGACTTTCCAGTTTTACCTGAAGAGTACAGTGATAAGTCTTTTGAAGAACATGCCGCATTTTGGCAAGGAAAAGACGTACCAGATTCGTGGTATAAATTCAGAGATATTGCACATTATTGGATAGATAAAGGTGTCGACGGTTTCCGCTACGATATGGCCGAAATGGTGCCTGTCGAGTTTTGGTCGTTTCTAAATAGCAGTATTAAACAAAAGACACCTAATGCGTTCTTGCTAGCGGAAGTTTATCAACCAGATAAGTATCGCGAGTATATCCACCAAGGCAAAATGGACTACCTTTACGACAAGGTGGGTTTCTACGACACATTAAAAACGATTATGCAGGGGAGTGGAGAAGTAAGCAAACTGGTTACTATTCATGATGAAATCAATGATATCGCCCCGCATATGCTTCATTTTTTAGAAAATCACGACGAACAACGTATAGCCAGCCCCGACTTTGCCGGTAGTGCCCAGAAAGGTAAACCCGCGCTTGCAGTGAGTGCGCTTATTAGCAGTTCGCCTACGCTGTTGTACTTTGGTCAAGATGTGGGTGAAGACGGTAGCGAGGAGACTGGTTTTGGAGATCCAACACGTACGTCAATTTTCGATTATGTAGGTGTTCCTGCCCATCAGCGTTTTATGAACGACGGTAAGTTTGATGCAGGGAAATCTACCGAAGATGAAAAAGCACTTCACCAATTTTACCAAGACGTGATGGCTATTGCTGCCACAAACCCTGCTGTTACAGGTGAATATCAAAGCCTACACGCGCTCAATCTTGATGTGAAAGATTCAGCCTATACTGAGCAGCAATTTGCTTTTGTGCGCGCGCAAGGTGAGCACGGATTTGTGGTTGTGGCTAATTTTAACGATAAGCCTACAGGTGCAATGAAGCTTGTTGTTCCTTCAAATGTTTTAGGTAAAGATAGCGATCGGATTACGCTAGCGCCTATGCTTTCTCATGAAGGCATAACACTAGAAAAAGAGGGCATTAACTACAACGCTTCGTTCTCATTGGAAGGGCTTGAGACTAAAGTATTCGCCTTCTAATTAGGTTTTATCACATGCTGTTGAGTTAACGCGAAATACCATGTTTTTTTACATGGTGTTTCGTGAATACGTATGCAGAGCATTGGTCAGTTCGGACGGGCAAGGTAGTATCTCATCACCATCTTGTACTTAACGTATTTTTAACATGGGGTTGATGTGCCAAAACGTAACCGTGTAACTAATGACAGTGGTCATAAAAAAATCCAAAAGCGCGCAATTCCGCTTCTACTCAGCTCTATCACTACATTTCCTTTGTTCTCAGTTCAATCATCTGCAAACAGTGGCATTGATGTTTACCCGCCGAATTGGTGGGTTGGTATGCAAAACAGCAATGTAGAGTTGATGCTTTATGGTGATGATGTTGCCGATGACACTGTTTCAATAGCGATAGGCGATGTAAGAGTTAAGCATAGCCAAGCCCTTGATAGTGAAAACTATCTATTCGTAACGCTAGACACGTCGAATGTTAGTGCCCAAGAACTGGTTATCAGGCTTACTGACAGCGATGGTACGACCCGTGATTTCACTTACACGTTAGAAAAAAGAGCACAAGGCTCAGCGTCGCGCGAAGGCTTTGGGCCTCAAGATGCTATTTATCTTATTGCCCCCGACAGATATGCCAATGGTAATGTGGAAAATGATAATGTTAAGAGTTATGGCGATCCCGCAGACCGTTCATTCAAAGGTGGTCGCCACGGTGGTGACATTCAAGGTATTGTTGATAACCTCAACTACATTCAGGATATGGGCTTTACTCAAATATGGACAATGCCCATGCTCGAAAATGCCATGGATAAATACAGTTATCATGGCTATTCCACCACGGATTACTACAAAATAGACCCTAGATTTGGTTCCAATGACGATTTTATTGCGTTAAGTACTGAAGCTAAATCAAAGGGTCTTGGCATTATAATGGATATGGTACTTAACCATATAGGCAGTAATCATTTATGGATGAAAGATACGCCGTCACACGACTGGATCAATAACAACGGTAAATTTGTAGGGACAACCCACAAGCGTGAAGCTCTTCACGACCCTCACGCCATAGCAAGCGATATAAAAGGGTTTAGCGATGGTTGGTTTGTGCCAACCATGCCGGACTTAAATCAGCGCAATCCGCATTTAGCGAACTACCTTATTCAAAACGCGATTTGGTGGGTTGAAAGCGCTGGGCTAAGTGGAATACGTGTGGATACGTACTCCTATCCTGATAAGGCGTTTTTGAGCCAATGGACAAACCGCATAATGGACGAGTACCCGAATTTCAATATAGTAGGGGAAGAGTGGTCAGTTAACCCCGCAATCACGGCATATTGGCAGGCGGGTAGCCACCGCCACGATGATTACGATAGCGCTCTACCATCGGTTATGGATTTCCCGCTTCAAGCAGCAGTCGTTGAAGCGTTGAGCAATGACGAAAGCTGGAATTCTGGCTTCATCTCTGTATACGAAACCTTAGCTACTGACTTTTTGTATGGCGACCCGAATAATTTGGTCATCTTTCCTGATAACCACGATATGAGCCGCATTTTTACTCAGCTCGGTCATGATAAAGACAAATGGAATATGGCGATGACGCTATTGCTCACTACGCGCGGTATTCCACAAGTTTTTTACGGTACAGAAATTTTAATGGGGAACGAAAGCAGTGAAGACCACGGTATTATTCGTTCTGACTTTCCAGGCGGGTGGCCTTCGGACAATGACAAAAACGCTTTTACCGGGCACGGTTTAACGGATGATGAGCGTTGGGCACAGCAGCGTGTGAAGGGCTTACTTCAACTGCGTAAATCACACCCTTTGCAGTTTAAAGGCCTGTTGAAGCATTTTGCACCGGAGAATGGGGTTTATACCTATATTCGAGAGGTAAATGTCGATTCAGCCAGTGGTGCAGATAAATCAAATACTAATCAGTCTGATAAAATATTGGTCATCTTAAATAAAAAGCCAGTGGACCTGCCTCTAAATAAGTATGCAGAGGTGCTAAGCACACACCAGACGTTAACACGAGTTAGCGATGGGATATCTTTTAAGACGACGGATACCTTAAGCTTACCAGCAATGTCTGCTAGTGTTTTCATTGTGCAGTAATCGTATTAACTATAGTAAAACAATAAATAGAGCAAAGTATGCAAGCAACTCAACCACGCCTTTCTTTCTGGCAAATATGGAACGTCAGCTTTGGCTTTCTAGGTGTTCAATTCGGTTTTGCACTGCAAAACGCAAACGTAAGTCGGATCCTTTCAGACTTAGGGGCAGACCTTCACTCGCTATCTCTATTTTGGCTCGTCGCGCCAATCATGGGGTTAATCGTTCAACCAATTGTTGGCTCAGCATCTGATAGAACGTGGAATCGATTAGGTCGACGCCGCCCGTTCATCCTTGCTGGTGCAATCGCCGCAGTATTGGGTATGATTTTACTGCCTAATGCGCCGATATTTGTTGCCTTCTTGGCACCTATGGTAATGGGCGCGTTAATGGTTGCACTTATGGACGCGTCGTTTAACGTGTGTTTTCAGCCGTTTCGCTCATTGGTGTCAGACATGGTACCGCCGTCACAACGTAATGTTGGCTATTCGATTCAGTCATTACTGATTAATATAGGCGCAGTTATCGGCTCAATACTGCCATTTGTACTTACCAATGTTATTGGCCTTGAAAATACGGCACAAATGGGTGAGGTTGCACCTTCTGTTGTTTGGGCTTTCTACATTGGCGCTACAGTACTGCTTGGTACGGTCATTTGGACGGTAGTTCGTACCAAAGAATACGCACCAGATGAATACAACCGCTATAAAGGGCTTACCGAAGAGAAGCCTGCAACTGAAAAAGCGCCTAAAGCACCGCTAGGACAGCGCTTAAGTGAGTTTTTCACGTTAGTAAAAGATATGCCAAAGACGATGAAACAACTTGCTGTCGTGCAGTTTTTCTCGTGGTTTGCGCTCTTTATTATGTGGGTATATACCACACCTGCTATTACGCAACATATATGGAATGTAGATAAGCAGTGGTTTGACCCAGCTTATATTGCTGCAGCCCCGATGGTGCCTGAAACCATCATCATGGCCAAGGGAGCCGCTGGTGATTGGGTAGGGATTCTATTTGCTGCGTATTCGGTATTTGCTGCTATTTTTTCTATTTTCTTAGCAAAACTTGCTGACAAGTTTGGTCGCAAAACGGTTTACGCTTCGTCTTTAGCGCTAGGTGGCCTGAGCTACGTAAGCTTCTTGTTATTCCAAGACCTAACGATGATCAACGTAAACTTACTGATTACTGAAGTAACAGTACCTTTGGGCGCAGTGAAGCTGTTAATCCCTATGGTAGGCGTAGGTATTGCGTGGGCTGCTATTCTTGCTATGCCTTACGCTATGTTAGCTGGTGCGTTACCTGCAAATAAAACGGGGGTTTATATGGGTATCTTTAACTTTACCGTAGCCGCCCCTCAAATTGTATCGGGCCTAACTGCTGGCTGGATTCTAAGTTCTGTTTTCGACAACGACGCAAAGTACATTATCGTTGTTGCCGGAGTTTCTATGTTAATTGGTGCGGTTTCAGTTTTCTTCGTGAACGAGGCCGATAAGCAAGAAATTGAAGAAGCGCAGGGAGCTTAATATGTCATTTAATCGTACAACAATCGCATTAACGTTAGCTGGTTTATTTTGCTCAGCCTGCTCGAGTACATCTGTTCCTTCATCTAACGATATACAAGAAAACAGCCACGCTATCGTGGGTACCGCTACGCCATTTGCTAGCGAAGCGGTGTACTTTGTTGTGACAGATCGCTTTGTAGACGGCGACCCTTCGAACAATCATGAAGAGCAGGGAGGCGATCACCCTACGTGGCAACTGCCCCTAGAAGGTCCTGATGGTAAGAAAGCCTATGTGGGTTACATGGGCGGTGATTTACAGGGTATCTTAAACAACGCCGAATATATTAAAGAAATGGGGTTCACGGCAGTATGGATGACGCCTGTCCACGATAACCCGGACTATGCGTTTAATGGCGATGAACCCATTACTTATGGCGGTGCCTTTAAAGACGGTGGTAAAACGGGTTATCACGGCTATTGGGCAACGAATTTCTATAAAGCTGACGAGCATTTGGTTAGCGCCAATTTAAGCGTTAGTGACTATACGGCGAAAATGCGTCAACATGGCCTTAAGTCCGTGTTTGATATTGTGGCAAATCACGGCACACCAAGCTTCACCATGGAAAAGGACTTACCCGGCTACGGAGAAATATATGACAGTGATGGAAATCTGGTTGCTGATCATCAAAACTTGGCGCCTGAAGAGCTTGACCCTGAAAACAACCCGCTTCATAGCTTTTTTCACAACTATCCAGATTTAGTAAAGCTTTCTAATCTAGATGACGAAAACCCCGCCGTACGCGATTATCTCATCAACAGCTATTTGCATTGGATTTCTCAAGGTGCTGATGCATTTAGAATAGATACAATCAGGCATGTGCCTCATGCGTTTTGGCGTGAAGCGTCAGATCGTATTCGCGAGCAAAACCCTGACTTTTTTATGTTTGGCGAAGCATTTGACTATGAGGCGAACAACATTGCCCAACATACGTTACCGAAAAATGGGGGCGTCAGTGTATTAGACTTTCCTATGCAAAAGGCCATGGTGAGTGTATTTGAAAAGCCGCTAGAGAGTGATTTTGCTGACTTAGAAACGGTGCTTCATCTTACGCACGGGCCATATAACAATCCATATGAATTAACTACGTTCTACGATAACCACGATATGGCGCGCATTAATGCCACTGATGAAGGCTTTATTAATGCGCATAATTGGTTGTTTACAGTAAGAGGCATTCCGGTTGTATACATGGGATCTGAAATTGGCTTCATGCGCGGTACGGCGGAACATGCCGGCAATCGTAACTATGTTGGCCAAGAGCGCCTAGACCAAGCCAAGACACATCCTATTCAACAGGCGCTAACAAAGATTGCCAATGTGCGTAAAAACACGGTAGCACTGCAGCGCGGTGTTCAAGTCAACGTTGAACTTGACGGGCATCAAGCGGCGTTTTATCGCGTTGTTGATACTGCAGAAACACAGCAGACTGCACTTGTATTACTTAATAAGGGTAATGCCGCACAATCTTTTGAGGTTAGTGACTTTATGCAATCGGGCGACTGGACGGAACAATTATCTGGAGAAACGCAAACGGTAAAACTAGGTGATGCGTTAACCGCAACGGTTAAGCCCAATGGCGTTCAGGTATGGGTGCGCGAGGGTCAAGTAAGTAACAGTGCATTACTTGCTCAAATTAAGCATCAGTTGGCCCGCCAATAAAACGTGTTTAGCGCACAATAAAAAAGCCCCGTGGTTGTTTAACGCCCGGGGCTTTTTGTTAATCAGTGATTGCTTAATTTCTAGCGTGTAATTTGCGCACGCTTACTCACTGCCACATGACTGCCTAATAATAATATCCGCAGGCATTAAATAATCCTGAACGTCTTCGTTGTTAATGGCTTTTAATAAGGTGTTTACCAATAACTCGCCCGCCAGTTTGGTATTTTGCTGAACAGTGGTGAGCGAAGGCGTGGTGTAGGCTGAAACCGCAATATTGTCATAGCCAACCACGGCTACATCATCAGGCACATTCACTTTTGCCTGGCGCAGCGCTCTAAGCACGCCCATTGCAATAAGGTCCGATGCGCAGACAATTGCTTGGGGAAGTTCGCCACTTTGCAGCAATGATTTCACCGCTTCTGACCCCGCATCCTCAGTCGAAATAGCATTGCGTTGAACACTTGACTGATCAAGCCCATGGGATTGAAGTGTTTCAAAATAACCGTTAAAACGCGCTTTGAATTCAGGGGCGTGATCGCCGTTGTCGCCAATAAACGCAAAGGAAGTTTTACCCAAGCCAATTAAATGTGACGTTATGCTTTGGCCACCTTGATAGTTATCACAACCGATACTAACCCCTGGGTGGGCTTCATCTGGCGCACCCCAACGAACAAAGTGCGTGCCCTGTGATTCAAGTTGCGCGACTTTGTTTTGGTAATCAGTATAGTCGCCATATCCTAATAGAATAATGCCGTCAGCCTTATTTGAGTCTTCATATTCTGCGTGCCAGTCATCATCTAAATTTTGGAAGGACACAAGCAGATCATAGTTTGCTTGCGCACACGCGCGGGTAATACTGCCGAGCATCGCTAGGAAGAACGGATTAATCATCGAATCATCGGACGTAGGATCTTCAAACAAGAGTAGGGCAATTGTGCTGCTCTTTTGCTTTCTCAAGTTACTTGCGTTTTTATCCACTTTGTAATTGAGTTCCCGGGCAATACGCTGAACGCGATCTCTAGTTTCTTGATTAACTAGCGGGCTATTATTTAACGCTCGCGAAACCGTCGACTGCGAAACACCTGCCAAGTGGGCAATGTCAAAAGAGGTTGCTTTTTCTTTCATAAACACCATGATTTGCTGCTACGACCTTGTTGTCGCGAATTTAGATTACCATATTTTTATAATGACGCGCGCATTTTGAGACGCAGTCGCTCAAATGCCACGCAAAGTTACGATTTCGTTAGTGCTTATTTATATTTTGGAAGTCATAACGGCATTTAGTTTTAGAAGGTATTTGCAGATCGCTCTTAATTCAATCACTTGTCAGGCTTCTTTGAATAAAACATGGTTGAAGTAATTGCGAGAGTGTTATACTCAGCGAGATTTTGAAATATTACGTGCATAAGGGGAACAAGCGAATGGCCGAGACTGAACACCGTCCGACCAATTTTATCCGTCAGATTATTGATAAAGACCTGTCTAGTGGTCTACATGACGCAATTAAAACACGGTTTCCACCAGAGCCGAATGGCTTCTTACACATTGGCCACGCCAAGTCTATCTGCTTGAATTTTGGTATTGCTCAAGACTACACAGGTACGTGCAATTTACGCTTTGACGATACCAACCCTGCAAAAGAAGACATTACCTTCGTTAATTCAATTAAGGAAGATGTGCAATGGCTTGGATTTACGTGGGACGGAGAAGCGCGCTATTCATCGAATTACTTTGACCAACTACACGCATACGCCGTTGAACTTATTGAAAAAGGCTTAGCCTATGTAGATTTTTCAGCGCAAGACGTTATGCGCGAAATGCGTGGCACACTTAAAGAGCCTGGTCAAAATAGCCCTTATCGCGATACAGACGTTGAAACTAACCTCAGTGAGTTTGCCAAAATGACGGCAGGCGAATATAAAGAAGGTGAGTGTAGTCTGCGTGCGAAAATTGATATGGCATCGCCATTTATGTGCATGCGTGACCCGGTAATTTATCGCGTTAAGCATGCTCACCATCATCAAACTGGTGATAAGTGGTGCGTGTATCCAATGTACGATTTTACACATTGTATCTCAGACGCCATTGAGGGAATAACGCACTCCCTATGTACACTAGAGTTCCAGGATAACCGTCGTCTTTATGATTGGGTTATCGAAAACATTTCTATCGACTGCACGCCAAGACAGTATGAATTCTCACGTCTTAATCTAGAATATACGGTATTAAGCAAGCGTCGTCTGATTCAGTTAGTCGACGAAAACCATGTACATGGCTGGGACGACCCACGCATGCCTACCATTGCAGGTTTACGCCGTCGCGGCTACACACCGGGTTCAATCGTTGAGTTTTGTAAACGCATCGGTGTGACTAAGATGGACAACATGGTTGAAATGTCCATGCTAGAAGCGTGCATACGCGACGACCTAAATGCAAATGCTCCTCGCGCAATGGCCGTACTAGAGCCAATAAAGCTCGTTATCGAAAATTATGAGGAAGGCCAGACAGAAACGCTGGTTGCGCCAAATCATCCTAACGATGAAAGTATGGGTACGCGTAACATCGGCTTCAGTCGCGAAGTGTATATAGAAGCAGAAGACTTCCGAGAGTCAGCGAACAAGAAGTTTAAGCGCTTAGTGCTTGATAAAGAAGTTCGTCTTCGTAACGCCTACGTGGTTAAAGCTAATCGCGTTGAAAAAGATGAAAATGGTAATGTAACAACCGTTTTTTGTACTTATGACGCAGATACTCTAGGTAAAGATCCGGCTGATGGCCGCAAAGTTAAAGGTGTTATTCATTGGGTGGATGCAGCAACAGCACAGGCAGCAGAGTTTAGGCTTTACGACCGCTTGTTTAACGTGCCTAACCCAGCAGCGGAAGAAAACTTTACCGATGCGATTAACCCTGACTCGTTGGAAGTAAAACACGGTTGGGTAGAAGCCGGATTGGCAGACAATGTTCCTGAAGTAGGAGCATGGCAGTTTGAACGCACTGGCTACTTCTGTGTAGATAAAGACAGCACAGACGACAAGCCGGTCTTTAACCGCACTGTAGGTCTAAGAGATACATGGGCCAAAATGGGCGAGTAGGCACTGGCCTTTAGCCATTTATGCGCTGTAAACAAAAAACCGCTTAAGTGCTGCTTAAGCGGTTTTTTCGTTTAACGGAACATTGCTTTCGTTAATTACTTTGGTTGGCAATCAAGTGACTGTCCGGTTGTTTCCTTACTGTCTTCGCCCATAAGATAAAGATACGTAGGCATAATATCTTCAGGTGTTTTTAGTGTATCAGGGTTTTCTGCTGGAAACGCTTGAGCGCGCATTTGTGTGCGGGTACCACCTGGATTAATACAGTTAAAGCGCAGTGACTTATTTCGATATTCATCAGCAAGGGTTTGCATAACGCCTTCTGTTGCGAATTTTGATACGGCGTACGTTCCCCAAAATGCGCGACCTTTTCTGCCTACGCTAGAGGTGGTGAAAATTACCGATGCACTTTCTGCCTTCTCTAGAGCGGGAATAAGCGCTTGTGTCATGAAAACCATGCCATTTAGGTTAATTTGCATCACGTCTTGCCATTCTTGCGCATCAATATCTTTAAATGCACTAAGGTGGCCTAAAATACTCGCATTGTGAAGAACACCATCTAATCGGCCAAACTGGTCAATAATGGTTTGCGTCATTTGCTGATAATGAGAGGGCGTTGCGCCTTTGATATCTAGAGGAACAATGGCGGGTTCTTGACCACCTGCTGCGACAATATCGTCGTACACAGCTTCAAGTTTAGACACGGTGCGGCCTAATAAAATACAAATAGCGCCATGTGCAGCATACGTTTTTGCGGCTTGTGCACCAATTCCATCGCCAGCCCCGGTGATAAGAATAACTTTATCGCGCAATAAATCCGCTGGTGCGTTGTAATCGTTCATCATTTTCCTTCAAAAGGTTCATTTATATCGCAATGATTGGGGCCTGTAGACCCAATTGAGAATCAAACCCCAGATCATACTCAGCCTGACTCACAAGTAAAACAATGAATGAAAATTTCTTCAAACGTAAAAAAAGTTAACAAAAGTAGTTAACAAAACTTTGCAAAGTTGCAACAAAGTCAATAAGATTGAGGAAGATACAACTGGTCTAACATGTTTAAAACTATCATCTACGCCTGTAAAGACAGGGTAGACCAAGCTACTTTTAATAGAGTTAAGTTTTAGACACAGAATAACAACAATGCTTGTAGGGAGTAGAGATGAGAAAACTCGTATTAAGTTCCAGTGTGGCCCTTGCGCTGGGTCTAGCAGGCTGTGGTGGCTCCGATGAAACCCTTTCCGACATTCAGGCCGAAACAGAAGTCCAAACACCATTTTCACGAATCGTTTTTGACCCAGCTAATGGGAACTTGAACATTCCAAACGACCTTCTGATGCTTCCAGGCGATGATGGTTTCTTTGATTACACACTGAATATTCCGGTCGATGACCCTACAGATTTTGCTGACCCGCAAAATGCACTTAACGTGTTAGACGGTTGGTCAACTCAACACCCGTTTGTAATTAATGTAGAAACACCTGCTGGCGCATCGCTTGATGCAAGTACATTATCTTCTGGCGTGTTGCTTTTTGAAGCAACGTTAGGTCTTGACCAAAGTGATCCTGACTGTGCGCAGGTTACAACACCTTCTGCGGGTTGTAAGCTTGGCGATCAACTTACCTTTGGTGTTGATTACGTACTCAGCCTTGCTGATAGCAACACAATCACTTTTGTTCCTCTTAAGCCGCTAAAAGCAGCTCAGGGCTACATGTTAGTAATGACCACTGATTTGAAAGACTCTTCTGGCAAATCGGTTCAGGGCTCAACTACGTGGGACTCAGTAAGACAAGACATCGACACTAATCCTCTATCAAGTGCAGCACAGCTTCAATTACAAGGCTTAGTTAATTCGTTAGTTAATCCAGTGCTTGGTGCGGGTTTCGACCGTGAAGACATTACTTACGTGTCAGCTTTCACCACACAGTCTATTGCCAACTCGCTTGATACCATCAAGAAGGTCATGATTAGCCGTTTTGCACAACTGGCCGCTGGCGGTGACCCGTCCGCTCCAACTGCACTACCTGCAATCACGGTAAGCGATGTATCTGCAGCGCCTAATGCCATGGAAGCACTTGGTCTTGTAAACGCTACTGTTGTAGCTGGCGCAGTAGAGCAGGGTAAACAAGGTCTACCAGATAACATTCAAGCAGCGATTGACGCTACTGATTTCAGCTTGTTAGAAACTTGTGCAGGACTTGCGGGTACGGCGTCTGGTCAACTTTCTGCTCAATGGGGTGCGCTGAACGAATTTGCTGTTGGTGTTTCTACGGGCATTTTAGCGCAAGCCGGTCCTTTCTGTGCAGCTCAACGTTATGAAGGTAATATTGCGTTGCCTTATTTCTTGGGTGTTCCAAGTGCAGAGAACCCACTTGCTCCAGTAAATGATTTCTGGAAGGCAGCTTGTGACAGCGGAATTGTTTTAGCTGGTGCTCCTCAAGAATTACTTGCAGACGCAGAGCCAGGTCCTAATGCAGCAATGTGTTCTTCACTAGGCCTTGCTGACGTTCGTATTAACGGCGAAATGTTAGATAGCGCAAGAAACATTACTAAATTCAACCCATATCCACAGCCTACTGGCGGAAACATGGGTACAGAAACGTTAGACGTTCAAGTTACTATTCCTGACCCAGCAATTGCAGGTGCTTTAGGTTTTCCTATCAGCATGCCTGAAGCCGGTTGGCCAGTGGTTATTCTAGCGCACGGCATTACCAGCCAAAAAGAAGATATGCTTGCCATCACTGGTACTCTGTCTCTAGCAGGTATTGCGTCAGTAGCAATCGACCAACCATTACACGGTAGCCGCGGTTTTGACCTTAATGGCGACGGTACAGATGAACTGAACGCGACTACGGTTAGCGCAACTCACTATATGAACCTTGCCAGCTTGCCTACGGCTCGCGACAATCTACGCCAAAGCGTGTCAGATTTACTTGGTCTACGTTTAGGACTAAACGCAGTTGTCGATACCACAGCAGCGCAAAATGTTAAGTTTGATATGTCACGTGTATCGATTATGGGTGTGTCTCTAGGCGCTATCACTGGTGGTAATTTTGCTTCAGTGGCAAACACGTCGATGGGCGGCGATTTAGCAGCACTTGATGGCATGTTTGCTGTCAAGCAAGCTTCTCTTGAGTCTCCAGGGGGCGGTGTTGCTCAGTTCCTAATTGAGTCAGCCGCGTTTGGTCCACTTATCAAAGGTTTGTTGCTGTCTCAGGCTTCTGAAGAGTTTGTTGCCTTGCTAAATCAACTGTATGAAACCACTGATGTGAGCGAAGAACAACTTCGCGCAGCGGTAGCGATTTTTGAAGAAAATCTTACTGCTGAGCAGGCTGCCCAAGTAAATGCAGTATTTGCAGAGTTTGCTTTTGCTGCGCAAACGGTAATGGATGCAGGTGACCCTACTAACTACGCTCAAACACTGGGTAGCAATACGCCAGTTCATATGATGACCGTAGTGGGTGATGGCAGCGACGCGAACCTTCCGGATCAAGTTATTCCAATTTCAACAGCGTTACCATTGTCAGGTCAGCTTCCTCTGGCAGCGACCATTGGTTTAGAGCAAGTGACAACCACGCAAGGTCCTGGTACAGATCCAATTAGCGGAATTGTACAGTTCAATAGTGGTGCTCATGCTTCTAGCTTAAGCCCTGCGGCGAGCGCAGCGGTAACAACGGAAATGCAAAAAGAAGTGGCGGGTTATATTGCGTCTGACGCACTTGTACTGCCAATTTCTGATGAAAGTGTTGTAGCGAACTAGCCAAGGGTAGTTTGCTCCAATGGGCAGCGTTACAACTGCTTACATTTTACAGAAAGAAAGCCGGCGTTATTGCCGGCTTTTTTGTAGAAAAATTACAATGTTGTTTGAATGTTTTTATTTGTTAATGTAGTGTGAATTCAGGTCGGATCAGTTTTACTTATGCTGTAATTAACACCGCTTTGAAGACGCGTGCGGTAAGAGTGGTTGACCTTTTTCATTTATCATTAGGGAACATTTGAGATGATTGACAACACCTTTAACGCTAAACGGACGCTTATTGCGTTATCACTCACTGCACTTCTCGGTGCGTGCGGCGATAACGATAACGACTTTTCTAACGTAGAACAACCAGCGCCCACAACGCCTACGACACCCGAACCAACACCAGCACCAATTCCAGCATTTTCTCCTGACGGTACACTGTCCGCGGATGTTACCTGGACCACCTATGGCGTTCCGCATGTGAAAGCCGATAACCTAGAAAGTATGGCTTACGGTGTGGGTTATGCGTTTGCACGCGATAACCTTTGTGTATTGGCCGACCAGATTGTTAAGTATAACTCTGAGAGAGCTAAGTATTTTGGTCCAGATACTGTACCTGGTAGCGGTGATTCAGAGCATCTTATTAACGATTTCGGTTTTCTTACTCTAGGTATTAGAGAGTTAGCAGAAGAGAACTTACCTCGGTTGTCTGCTAATTCACGTGCAATGTTTCAAGGCTACACTGCTGGATACAACCGGTACTTAGCTGAAACTCCTGTAGAAGAACAAGATCAAAGCTGTGCTGGCCAACCATGGGTCACTGAAATTGATAGTGTGGATCTATTAACGTACTCATTAGGCGTGGCGCTATTACCTGGGGCCGCTAATTTCTTAGGACCTATGTTTATTGCAGCGCCTGAAGGTGAGAGTTATCTACCTACTCCAGCTGCGTCCTCAAGTGACGTTGCTTCTACGTTTAAGATTTCACCAACGGTAGGTCTGCCTGAAAAAAATCCTCAAGAAATGGGCTCTAATGGTTGGGGGTTAGGCAGCGATAAAACGACCAATGGCAAAGGTATGGTTTTAGGCAATCCGCATTTTCCTCACACAGGAAATCTACGCTTTTGGAATTTTCATGCTCAAGTACCCGGACACTTGAATGTAACAGGTGGCTCGTTGATGGGATTGCCTGGTGCAGTAAATATCGGATTTAACGAAAACGTTGCATGGACACACACCTTCTCGACGGCTGAACATTTTGTTGTGTATCAGCTGACCCTCGACGAAAATGATGAATCTGGCCTTACCCATATGGTTGATGGCAACAGACGCACCATCTATGAAAAGCCACTTCAAATTGATGTCGCAGTGGGTGGAGGGCAAACCATTAAGCTTAATAAGACCGCGTATTACACCAACTACGGTCCAATGATTGAAGTGCCTGGTAACTTTGATTGGAATGGTAATAATGCCTTTGCCATAAAAGACGCAAATCTGCCTAATTTCGATATTGTAGACCATTGGCTTGCCATGAATATGGCGACATCCATGGACGAGTTTAAGCAGGCGTTTAAAGATTACGACGGTGTTATTTTCAATAATACAATGGCTGCCTCTGATGATGGTCAAGTCTTCTACATTGACGATTCAACCGTGCCGAATCTAACCGAAACCGCAATTGAGCAACTAACGACTAACCCGTTACTTATTCAAACTAAAGCAGCTGCTGGCTTTACCGTATTACCGGGTAACATTTCGCAGTTTGATTTCGAAGGACCCGTTCCATACGAAGAAGCGCCTAAGTACGAGGGCACGGATTCAGTTCAAAACTCGAACGACAGCTATTGGTTAACGAATTTAAACTCACCAATTGTTGTAAGCAATCCGCTATTTGGTAGCGTGGAATATCAACAAACACTACGCTCAAGAATGGGTCAACAGTTTATTGAAAACGAAGCGGGAAGTGACGGAACCTTTAGGCCAGACGAAGTGGAAGGCTTACTGTTTAATAACAGAAGTTATTTAGCAGAGAATATTTTGCCTTCATTGCTTTCGCTATGCGCCGCGCAAGGTTCAACACCTGTAGATGTAGACGGAACTAGCGTTGATGTTTCACAAGCCTGTGCTGCGTTGGAGGATTGGGATGGCACCATGAACCTTACAAGTACTGGTGCACACGTGTTTAGAGAGTTTGCATTCCAGTTTAACCAAGCGCCACAGTGGGAGACGCCGTTTTCACTAGAATCACCAGTCACTACGCCTTCTGGCTTGATGCAAAATGACGTTACTCTTGAACAATTGGCAAGAGCAACTCAAGTGATTGAGCAAGCTGGTGTCGCATTTGACGCGCCGCTAGGGGACGTTCAGTTTGTTGAGCGAAGCCTGCCAGATGGCACGGCGTCTGGTATCAAACTACCATGGGCTGGTGCACACAATATTGAAGGTGGCTTTAACGTGTTTGACGTTATAAGCAACAGGAACGGTACGTTGCTTCCACGTCATAACTACGAGCCTGTGAATAGTAACACCATAATGAGTGCAGAAGCTGAAGGCTACCATATTAACTATGGCACCAGTTGGGCTATGGTTATTAACTTCACTGATGAAGGCCCCAAGGGACGGGGTATTCTGACCTACTCACAATCTCGCAAGTATGGCAGTGAACATTTCTTAGACCAAACTCAGCTTTATTCTACGCAGCCTACGCTAAGAGATATCTTCTTTACTGACGAGGAGATAGAGGCTAACAAGATAGAGCAAGTTACCCTATCGTCAGAATAAGATGAGACTGGTATTATAACGTAATTAGCAAAGCGGCGTTGCTTTTCACAAAGCAAGGCCGCTATTTACGTTGTGGGTAAACAACGACGCTTACCCGTTTATTTTACTAGGAGTAAAGTTTGGAGTTTTTGTACGAGTACGGTTTGTTTGTTGCCAAGGCAGTAACGCTAGTTATCGCTTTTATTGTGGTTGTATCTACCATTGTTGGCTTAGCGAGTAAGCAAAAGCATGGGAAAGGGCAACTTGAAATCGTGTCTATTTCTGAGCAGTTGAAAGACATTACAAATTACGCGAAACAGGTTCTGTTAGATAAAAATGCGTTAAAGAAATTAGCCAAGGAACAGAAAAAAGAAGCGAAAGCTAAAAATAAATCAAAAAACAAAGCCAAAATCACAGAACAGGGCGAAGAGTCTGAGAAGTCCCGTCTTTATGTCATCGACTTTAAAGGTTCGATGGACGCCAATGAAGTGGAACACTTACGAGAAGAAATTACCGCTATCTTATGTGTAGCAAATAAAGAAGACGAAGTCTTGGTTCGACTTGAAAGTGGTGGGGGTGTTGTACACGGCTATGGACTTGCAGCGTCTCAACTTCAGCGTATCAAGGAAAAGGGTCTTAAACTAACGATTGCGGTAGATAAAGTGGCGGCAAGCGGTGGTTACATGATGGCTTGTGTTGCAGACAAATTACTGGCGTCTCAATTTGCTTACATTGGCAGCATAGGCGTTTTAGCTCAGTTGCCTAACTTCAATAAACTATTGAAGAAAAATGATATTGAGTTTGAACAACACACAGCTGGTGAATTCAAGCGTACTCTAACCGTATTTGGTGAGAACAACGATGAAGGCCGCGCGAAATTTAAAGAAGAAATTGAAGAGATTCATGTACTGTTCAAAGACTTCGTTCAAAGCCAGCGTCCAGATATGGACATCGATAAAGTCGCCACAGGCGAGTATTGGCCAGGTATTAAAGCTAAGTCGCTTGGCTTAATTGACGACATCACAACCTCAGATGACTATATTCTTTCTCATTATCCCGCACGCGAAATATTTAGTGTTAAGTATGCTGTGAAGAAAAATGTAGCAGAGAAACTGGGGATGTCTGCAGCAAATGTTGTTGAGCGCGTGTTTATGAAATCAATGAGCAAAGCGCGTCACTGGTTTTAATAGCGACAATTTGTCTGTGTTGATAATTCAGGACCGATAAAACGATTGTTAACACAGACGTACGTTAAATTTTTAACCTACAAAAAGATAATAAAAAGAATATGGCACGGCATACTAAAACCGATATATTAGATGCGGCAGAGTACTTATTTTCTCAAAGCGGGTTTACTCAAACATCCATGCGCGAGATTACTGCCAGAGCAGAAGTGAATTTGGCGTCGGTGAACTATCACTTCGGCAGTAAGAAGAATTTAATTCAAGCCGTGTTTAAAAGGTACTTTGATCACCTAATGCCGCAGGTAGAGTCTTGCTTGGCGTCTTTGACACCTATGGAAGGTGCGAAGGGCGTTGAGCAACTCTTGTATTCGTTGATCCCTCCTATGCTTAACCTCAACACCATTTCAGAGCAGGGTACTTCCACGTTTGTTAAGTTGCTAGGACGTGGCTACAACGAAACTCAGGGGCATTTGCGTAAGTTCTTAATGAATGATTACGGTGATTGTATCCGTGCACTTGTCGACGCTATAAGGCGCTGTCTTCCTGATCTACCTGAGGAAGAACTATTCTGGCGCTTGCATTTTGCGATGGGAAGTTTTGTATTTTCAATGGCGTCGAGCCAAGCGCTAACAGAAATAGCTGAGTCTGACTTTCACAAGCATGTCGATATTAAAGAAGTTATCCAGCACCTAGTTCCATTCGTAGCTCAAGGGCTAGCAGGCAAATAATCCAAGCGCGCTCGTTAAATACTCAGTTGAGAAAGAGTGGTAAGCTATTATCATTTCATAATAAATAGTGAAGGGGTCACATAACATAAGTGCCTCAACGACACTTACGGTATGCGACATTTATTGCGTTTTTACACCAGTAGCTAAACTAGATATTAAATCAGGTTATGCAAAATTATCGAGGAAGGGTTGCGCCAGGCGCCTCTGCATTGAGCTTTTCTGCCCAGAAATCCTTTACCGAAAATCCTGACTTTTTGGATGAAGGTGCCTTTTTCTTCGCTGGTTTCGCTGCGGCTTTTGCCTCGTTCTTTGGCGCTTTTTTCTCTTCGCTTTCACTCGTGGCGTCAGAAGAGCCAGAAGCTAACGACGCTGTCATCTCTTGAAGCTGTGCTAAACGGACGTTCTTACCGCCATCTACACTGTACCAACCACTTTTGCTTTCAATAGATGGTGCTTTGCCGTTCGCCTTTTTATAAGCCTCGGTAAATGCTGCTACCACTTCGTCTTTGTCTAAGTTTGCCATGCTTTTTTGCTCTTTATTTTGTTAAGATGACGAACGCTATGCGACGTATGTAATTGCTATAACGCTGAGAAAAACTCGCCCAGCGTAACGACCAAGCCAGCAAGTGTCGCAAAACTAAAATTGGATCTACTCACCACTCATAATTGTCTAATTACAGGTATAATGCTAAACGTTCGCGTCTTTTTATAACGTTTTTTGAACAATTTGTCTAACTTTCAACCGGAGGACTTGTGTCTATTACCCGCCTAGAACTACAAAATTATCTTGATGGAATGTTAAGGGTTAGCGAGATCAGTGATTATTGCCCCAATGGATTACAGGTAGAGGGCGCAAGTAAAATTGAGAAGATAGTTACCGGTGTAACTGCGTCACAAGCACTCGTTGATGCCGCCATAGAAGCTAAGGCAGATGCGCTAATTGTTCACCATGGTTATTTTTGGAAAGGTGAGTCACAAGTGATTGCGGGCATGAAAAAGCGCCGCCTTCAAGCGCTACTGTCAAATGATATCAATTTGTTTGCTTATCACCTTCCACTGGATGTACACCCTGAATTTGGCAACAACCGACAACTTGCATCGCTATTAGGCATTCAAAATATAAGTGCGGTGAGCGGTGTGAAGCCTGTTGGCGTTGTTGTGCACGGAAATTTTGAAGAAGAAATTGAAGGGTCAGCGTTACAGGTTAAATTACAGAAGTTGCTGGGGAGAGACGTGCTGATTGAGGGGCCTGTATCAAAACCTATATCGAAGCTTGCTTGGTGCACGGGAGGTGGACAAGGGTTCATCGAACAAGCGGTTGAACTGGGCGTCGATGCATTTATTACCGGAGAAGTGTCTGAACAAACTGTACACACGGCAAGGGAAATGGGGATAACTTTTTTTGCTGCTGGTCATCATGCTACTGAACGCTACGGTGTGAAATCCTTAGGAGAGCACATTGGGCAGCAATTCGACGTGCCTGTCGAGTTTATTGATATTGACAATCCTGCTTAGCGATGACTGTAGTATATGAATAACGATCGTATCTTCGATGGTATTGCAGAAAAATTCTCAAGCAATATATATGGCACTACTAAGGGAAAGCTCAGGCACACCTTATTATGTGATGTTCTCGAGCCTTATTTAACCACGCCTGTTCGCGCTATTGAAATAGGTGGGGGGACAGGTGTAATGACAGCGCATATTGCTTCTAAAGGGCATTCTGTTGTGTTAACTGACGCGTCGAAGGATGTACTTAAACAAGCTGAGGCACTGCTTGCAGATGCACCAAGTATTACAATTAGGCATCAATATTTGCAGCAGATTGAGGATTTAGACAGTTTTGATTTAGTGATTTGCCATGCGGTTTTAGAGTGGCTGGATGCGCCCTTTGATGCTATCGATTTTATGTATAAGAACATGAAGCCAGGGTCCCGTTTAAGCCTAAGCTTTTTCAACCAAGATGCGAATTTGTTTGCCAATGCTATCTACGGAAACTTTGATTACATCGCGAAAGGGATGAAAGTTAAAAAGCAAGTTAGACTGAATCCAAAACAGCCGTTAAGTGCAACCCGCGTGGTTGAACATTGTGAATCATTGGGTTTCAAAATTATCGAAAAAGCAGGCATTCGTTGTTTCCATGATTACATGCGAGATATAACCCATCAAAGCAGCAAATTTGATGACTTACTTGCGCTAGAGCGGCAGTATCATAGGCAAGCGCCTTACCTTTGGTTAGGAAAATATTTTCAGCTGATTCTAGAAAAAGAGAAATAGAAAAAGCCAGTAAAAAAGAGTTTGTTGGGATATTTACGTGACGGACTACATAGGGTTATGAGCGCGCTAATACGTAGATAGTTGTAGTGGCGCCTTAGAGCGCGTTCTCACCCGTCATAATATTATTGACCGTGATTTTTGCGATTTCCTCTAAGGCTTCGAGCGTGAAGAACCCTTGGTGGCCCGTTATTAAAACGTTCGGAAACGTAGTTAAGCGCTGAAAAATATCATCCTGAATTATGTCTTGCGAATGATCGTTAAAAAACAGTTCGGATTCTCTTTCGTAGACATCTAGCCCTAAATATCCAATTTTTTTCGACTTAAGCCCTTTAATGATGGCATTGTCATCGACAAGCCCGCCTCTTGACGTATTAATTAGCATGACGCCTTGAGGCATTTTATCAATACTCTTCGCATTGATTATATGATGACTCTGTTCGTTGAGCGGGCAGTGCAGGGTAACAATAACGCTTTTTTCAAGTAGTTCATTGAGCGTTACATAATGGGCTCCCATTGTGGTTACATCATTGTTTGGATGCGGATCGAAGCAAAGCACATGGCATCCAAATCCCAATAGTATGCGTATAACCGCTTGTCCAATCTTTCCTGTGCCAATTACCCCTACGGTTTTACCGTGAAGCGTAAAGCCCATCAATCCTCCAAGATTGAAGTTGCCTTCGCGTACTCGGTTGTATGCTTTATGTGTTTTTCGGTTCAACGTAAGGATTAGCGCAATTGTATGTTCAGCTACGGTTTCAGGGCTATAAGCGGGTACGCGGCTTACAGTGATACCTGCCTTTGCTGCTGCATCCACATCAACATTGTTGAAGCCAGCGCAGCGAAGCGCGATATGTTTAACGCCACAGAGTTTTAGAGCTTCAATGGTTTTCCTATTAATGTCGTCATTTACAAACACAACAACATCGCTGAATCCACTGCAACTCGCAGCGGTTGAAGCGTTCAGTGGGTGTTCAAAAAATGTGGCATTGATGGTTTTGTCACTAGCACCGTTTAATGTTTCCAGCAATTCAGAAAACAGAGCGTGTTCATAAGAGCGAGTACTAAAAAAAGCGATGTTTTTGTGTTGTTGGTCGCTGAGGTTATCGTGCGCTTTTTTACGTGCAGAGGTATTCATTTTAGTACCCAGTTAAGTCACTTTGACGGCAAAAAATTACCACATTCACATTCAAACTACATAGATGTAGGTCAATAAATCTAGCGGGATGTATTGAGCACTAACGCATTAGGTATATTTCAAAACGCTCGTTCACTGCCGCCATGTCGGCGGCTATCTAAACTGCAAAGCGTACTAATTCGCTGATAAAAGCTTAGCGATGTCTTTTTCAATGGCTTCTGGTTTTACAGTAGGCGCATAACGTTTTAGCACCTTGCCTTGAGCATTAACTAAGAACTTAGTGAAGTTCCATTTTATACGTTTTGTGCCAAGAAGACCGGGGGCTTCGTTTTTCAATTCATCAAAGAGCGGATTGGCATCTGGACCATTTACATTTGTTTTCTTAAATAATGGGAATGAAACGCCAAAATTAAGGCTACAAAATTGCGCAATATCTTCGTCGCTACCTGGCTCTTGATGTCCGAACTGATCGCAGGGAAACCCTAAAATTTCAAAGCCCTTATCGTTGTACTTTTTATAGAGCGACTCTAGTCCTTCGTATTGAGGAGTAAAGCCACATTTGCTTGCCGTATTAACAATAAGTAATACCTTACCCTTGTATTGTTCAAGGGTAGTTTGTTCACCGTTGTTCAACGTAATAGCGTGTTCATAGAGCGCCAAAATTATTTTCCTATATTTTTGTTGTTGTTAAGTCTGTTACTCTTAGGTAATCCAACCATCTTTGTTAAGTATCTAGAGTATATTTTGTATGAGTAATTTGAAAGTGAGTTTTTTGGGCTTGGGTGTAATGGGCTATCCTATGGCTGGGCACTTGAGCAAAGCTGGCTATTCGGTCACTGTTTATAATCGTACCTCTCAAAAGGCGCAGGATTGGCTAACAACCTATAACACTGGCGACGCTAAAGTCAGTGCTAGCAATACCGTTGCGCAGGCGTGTGAAGGCGCAGACATCGTATTTATGTGTGTGGGTAACGACAATGATGTAAGAGATGTGGGCACACAGGCGTTAGCAGTGATGAAGACGGGTAGTGTATTGGTCGATCATACGACTGCATCAGCAGATATTGCCAGAGAACTATATAAAAGCTGCCAAGATAAGCAAGTTGGCTTCTTGGATGCACCGGTTTCTGGTGGCCAGGCTGGGGCTGAGAACGGGCAGCTGACCATTATGGTGGGCGGCGATGAAGACGTATACAGCACGGTTGAGCCGGTAATGGCACATTATGCACGGCATAGTCAGCTACTTGGTAAGAGTGGCAGCGGTCAACTAGCAAAAATGATGAATCAGATTTGTATTGCCGGCATCGTACAAGGCTTGGCTGAAGCACTACATTTTGGCCAGCGTGCTGGGCTTGATTGTAATGCGGTTGTCGATGTTATTAGCAAAGGCGCAGCTCAGTCGTGGCAGATGGAAAACAGAGCCAGCACTATGCTAAATAACAGCTTTGATTTTGGTTTTGCTGTTGATTGGATGCGTAAAGACTTAAGCATTGCATTGGATGAAGCGCGTAAGAACGGTTCGACTTTGGCGCTTACGGCACTTGTTGATCAATATTATGCAGATGTTCAAAAGCTTGGTGGCGGCCGTTGGGATACATCGAGTTTGCTTACCCGACTAAAATAACGCTAACAGACTAACAAGAATAAAAGGCCCGCTGGTTTACAATAAGATGTACTAAACAGCGAAAAACAGTGGCGTTCTGGAAGCGGTGCGTTGTTATCCATAACGCAGGTTATGGATGTTGCTTTAGTCATTTGCTAATTAAACATTACAGCGCCTGTTCTTGAGCAGATAGCGTAAGCTGTTCCAAACGGGCCTTGTTAACGTCATTCAAGGGGAGTGACATTATCTTGTCGAGTAGCTGTCTGACGTTAAATTTTCGGTAAACACCTGTGTCTGACTCAATCATGCACTGAAGAAGGTTTAAGCCAAACGCTGCGGTATCGGGGGAGAGTTGGAAAGCATCATAAAAATGCCTCATTGCCTTGTTGAATAAGCCTTCGATAAAGAGTTGTGTGCCGGCCTCGTTTATAGAAATGGCCTGTTCGTGATTTAAACCTAACCTTTCTCCACCCGAAAAAATCAGTTCGTCATTCATAACCTGTTCTGAAATAGCTTGTAACTCCGCGTTTTTGCGCTTAGCCATCAAGAGTAACTCACCAGCTTTGCGTTCGTCTCCAAGACCGTGATGTACTTTTGCAGCAATAACGAGGATAGACGGCTCAGTGCGAAGGTAGTTGTCGACGTAGTCGCTTTCAAGCAAATGTGCCGCTTTTTCTAAGTCGCCGTCCAGCACAGCCGAGAAAGCCAGAAGGTAGTCTCTTTTTTGTAAAGTCTGCGGGTCGCCCTGACTTCTTCCGGCAATGCCTACTAATTTTCTAGCCTGAGACAAGCTTTCTTTTCTATTGGTTTCAGGCGACTCTTCTGCAAGAAACAAATAGAACTCAGCGAGCTCAAACGTAAAGTCATTGAACCTATCTTTTGCACTGCGATGCATAGCCCGTTTCTTCTGTAAGAGATCGATGGCTTCTACAACCTTGTCCTGCTTTTGATACGCAATGGTTTTTAACTTTGCAGCCGGTAGGCTTAATTCACTAAACTTAATTTCATTTAAGTATTTTTCTACTTGATCGTAGGAGTCTTGTTCAAATGATATGGATGCAAGCCATTCAAATGCCTTGTCGCGAGCCAAGCTAGAGTTAACCATTTGGCTCAAATGGCTTTTGCAATGTGGCCATTGACCCGAAGCGTACTGGCACTTTACTTTTCCCCATTGTGCCCAAAGGACTTTGTCAGAGCGGGTTAACACGTCGTCATAAATACTCAACGCTCGTTGTAAATCACCATTCTCGAAAAGAAGACGTGCATAAAGCTTTCTAATTTCAGCAACAAGCCGAGGAGGAATGCCTTCGGTGATCTTAGCTCTAACGACACTAATTGCTCGGTCAAGTTGTTTGTTATCCAGCGCGTGCAATACGTTTTTAACAAAGTCTCGATAACTTAAGTAATGGTTAATTTGGCGGGTTAGTGAAGCAATGGTGTATGGCTTAATAAGCAAAACGTCAGGCTGTAAATCCATTATACGGCCAATAATTTGCGGTGAGCGATCAGACGTTAAGAAAATAATGCCTGTGCTAGGTCTTATGAAGCCTGCCTCTCTTAAACTCTGGATCCATTCGACGCCTGTTTTGCCTTGACCTAGGTGATAGTCCATTAACAGGAGTTCAAAGTTTTGCTTTTTAAGTGCCGCTTTCAGTTCTACACCAGACGCAAAGCTACTTACCGATAAGTTAGCAATTGACATTAAATGTCCTCGAAGCGCAGTCCGAGCAGTAGCATTGTCTTCTACTATAGCTATTCTGAATTCCACGGCGACCAAACAAGGTTTACTTACATCAACCTAGCTTATCAGCGGCGAGATAAAAGTGCATTATTAAAAAGGATAACTTTTTTTTGCTTCGTGCTGGAATCTATAGAGAAATAGCATTGCTCGTCACAAAATATTTACGTTAACCCTCAATGTTTTTAAATAATAATTTACCTTTACGTTTACGTAAGGGGTAAGTATTGGTTATTGTAGTCCAAAAGCAAATCAATTGAGGGTATGCCTAATGAATTTTGAATTAACCGATGACCAGTTAGCCTTTGAAGACACCGCCCGTCAATTCGCTCAGCAAGAGCTAGCACCTAACGCCGCTATGTGGGATAGAGAACATCACTTCCCAGTAGAAACAATAAAGAAAGCGGGTGAATTAGGCTTCTGTGGATTGTATGCGCCTGAAAGCGCAGGTGGGCTGGGTTTATCTAGGCTCGATTCCTCCATAATCTTCGAGCAGCTTTCAATGGGATGTACCACGACTACAGCTATGTTAACCATACATAACATGGCAACGTGGATGATTGCCACTTGGGGCACCAGTGAAGTTAAAGATATGTGGTGTGACCAACTGGTAACCGGTGACAAACTTGCATCATATTGCCTAACCGAGCCTGGCGCTGGTTCTGATGCAGCGTCGCTAAAAACAAAGGCGACGAAAGCTGACGGTGGGTATGTCCTTAACGGGTCTAAGGTGTTTATCTCTGGTGCTGGCAGTACGGATGTTCTTGTTGTAATGGCGCGTACAGGGGAAGATGGTCCTAAGGGCGTATCTGCATTCGCGGTTCCGGCTAATACCGACGGGATTGAGTACGGTAAAGCCGAAGAAAAAATGGGGTGGAATGCACAGCCCACTCGTATGATCACGTTCGATAACGTGAAATTAGATGCTAGTTGGTTACTTGGCGAGGAAGGACAAGGCTTTAAAATGGCCATGCAAGGGCTTGATGGCGGCCGAATTAATATTGCAACTTGCTCGGTAGGAACTGCACAGCAGGCGCTAAACGTTGCGCGTGACTACATGAATGAACGTGAGCAGTTTGGTAAACCTATTGCAGGTTTCCAGGCATTACAGTTTAAATTAGCTGATATGGCTACTGAACTTGTTGCAGCGAGACAAATGGTACGTATGGCGGCTTGTAAGCTGGATAATAACGACCCAGACAAAACCACCTATTGCGCTATGGCGAAAAGGTTCGCGACAGATGTTGGCTTCAATGTATGTAACGATGCCCTTCAGCTACACGGCGGGTACGGTTATATCAAAGAATATCCGTTGGAGCGTCACTTCAGAGATGTTCGCGTACATCAAATATTGGAAGGCACCAATGAAATTATGCGCGTTATCATTGGTAGACGTTTGCTGTCAGATGAGAGAAGTGTACTGTAGTACACTTCGCTATCGAACTAATTCGGGCACGATTTAATGGACTATGGGAAGGAGTGAAAATGACAGATGTGGAATCGGTAGTCATTGTTGATGAAATCAAGACGTCTAGCAACGACTACACAATAGGCCGTTTAACGCTTAACAAGCCAAAGGCATTAAATGCATTGGATTTGGAAATGGCTGGCATCATGCTTGACGCGCTTCAGCGATGGCAGTCTCGCAACGATATCGTAG
This sequence comes from Alteromonas sp. AO-Serp, assembly GCF_017849675.1. Lineage (NCBI taxonomy): Bacteria > Pseudomonadati > Pseudomonadota > Gammaproteobacteria > Alteromonadales > Alteromonadaceae > Alteromonas > Alteromonas sp. AO-Serp. The sequence goes on along the minus strand of NZ_JAFLMX010000025.1, from coordinate 2,178 downwards.
CTGTTGTGATCGATGCTGCTGGCGAGAAGGCATTTTGCGCCGGTGGTGACATAGTGTCTATGTACAAATCGATGGTGGAAGCTAATGGGCAAATTCCAGCTTTCTTAGAAACATTTTTCGAAACTGAGTACACGCTAGATTATACTATTCACAATTACAGTAAGCCTATTGTTGTATGGGGCAGTGGTATTGTTATGGGCGGTGGCATGGGGCTTCTATGCGGTGCAAGCCATCGAATAGTAACCGAAACCTCTCGTCTTGCTATGCCGGAAATTACGATAGGTTTGTACCCGGACGTAGGCGGAAGCTATTTTCTACCTCGCTTACCAGGTAAAGCAGGTCTCTTCCTAGGTCTAACAGGCGGCCAAATGAATGGCTCCGATGCTTGCTTTGTAGGGCTTGCAGACAGTTTGCTGGCGAGTACCGAAAAAGACACTTTGCTTAATACCCTTGTAGAATACACGTGGGAAAAGACCGACAGCGAAAGTTTGGCTTCTAGTGTTTCGCACATTATCGACACAATGAAAACGCCTGAAGAACTTCCCAATGGCAACGTTGAGCCGAATATGGCACTTATTAATGACTTGTGTTCGGCTGACAATGTTACCGACGTAGTTCATGCCATTCTTAACGCAGACATGAGTGAGAATAAGTGGTTACAAAGAGCGCAAAGCACTCTAGCCAAAGGTTCTCCTATCACTATGCATTTGGTGTTCGAGCAATGTAAGAAAGGTGCGAATATGACGTTGGCTGACTGTTTTAGAATGGAAGCTGATATGTCCTGTCGATGTGGAGAAAGTGGTGAGTTCCAAGAGGGTGTAAGAGCGCTTTTGATTGATAAAGACATGTCACCACAGTGGAAATACAAAACAGTAGATGAAGTGCCGCAAAGCGCAATAGCACATTTCTTCACTTCTCCATGGGCTGAAGAGCAACATCCATTGGCAAAGCTGTAGTGTAAAAGTTCTCCAAATAAGTACGAAAGCGCCCGGTATTAGTGTTAACTCGGCGTGTGATGTTGTTACGCTTATTGCCGTAAAGGTGTCGGGTTTGATATCCTTTACGGCAAATTCTCAGTAAAAAGAACCTGTCATGTGGCACTGCCCACTTTGTAAACTCCCTATCTCATTACATACAACGCCTATTCGCTGCGAAAACAACCATACCTTCGATAAAGCGAAATCTGGTTACGTTAACCTTTTGCCCGTTCAATTTAAAAAGTCGAAACTTCCGGGTGACGACAAAGCAATGGTGAGAGCCAGAAGGGAATTCCACCAATTAAATGCCTATAAGCCGTTGAAAGATAAATTAGTGACGCTGGTGGAAAAGGTACTAAATGAAACGGCAGCCAATGAAGAAGTATCAAAGAATGCCATAAAGGTTTATGACGCGGGTTGTGGTGAGGGGAGTTACTTGGATGCGATGGTACAAGGACTTTCAGCGAGTGGTTTAAAGGTTGAAGGAGCAGGTAGCGATATCGCCAAAATTGCAGTAGAGCTGGCAGCTAAAGCGTACAAACAAGCACAGTTCGTTGTTGCTAGCAGTTTCGATTTACCCCTAAGCGGTAACTCGCAAGACGTGATGATTCAGGTTTTCGCACCTGGGAGTAATGAAGAATATGTGAGGGCTCTTAAAAATAATGGCCTTTTAGTGACGGTCGATCCTGCGCCTGAACACCTGTTTGAGCTTAAACAGCAGGTGTACGACAATCCAAGACAGCATGAAATCGACAACCAAGAACGAGATGGGCTTACACGGGTTTACAATGAATGTTTTTCCTTTCCTATCCATTTCGAAAGCGAAGAACATGCGCTGGCACTTATCAGAATGACGCCGTTTTACTGGAAACTGCCAAACGGCAAAATCGATGAGATTGTTGAAACGTTGAAAAGCGTAACTGCAGACTTCCATATTCAGCTATGGCAAAAAACACCACAGTAATATCTAATACCAGTCCGCATAGATCATTACCCACTCAGCGAGAGTTAAAATGTTCGTAATCGCGTCGTGTTACCGCAGGTATAGTGGTTCTACATTAAGGTGACACAACAAAGAGTACGGACATTTTAAACTCGCCCTTCGGGAAGGTCTGGCAAGCTTCCTAACTTCATTCTGGGAATTTGAAAGGGAACAGCCATTCCTGCATTCCCACGCTTCGCTAGGAAACTTGCCAGCACC
>NZ_JAFLMX010000264.1:0-1822 GCF_017849675.1 Alteromonas sp. AO-Serp | reverse complement strand
GCATACGTGTTCATGCCTAGTCTCGTGGTGTCGGTGATGTGTTTAAGAGACAGCTCTTGTTTCACTGCGGGGTAAACGACGCTCGTGTAATGCTAATTCCCAATCGCTTGTTGCCAAAAAAACCTCGCTGCCATGCTGTGTTTGCTACTTCTATTCGTCAGTATAGTAATTTATGGGCTGTTAGCCGCCTTGCTTACATATCGTCTTGCGTAATTTCATCAAGGCTTAAAGAAAAGCTTGGTACGTAGCGTGTTAAGAAGTAGTCCACCTCTTCAGAATGATACTCTTTAAGGGTTTTATCTAATCGTTTCTTAGCAAGCTTAAACTCTTGGTTACCAGCAGCCAATTCTTCAAGCGTTTTAAGGTAAGCGCAAAGCACGTCTGCTGCTTTCACAATAAAAGCTTCTTCTTCGCTATGGTAGTGATGATCAATCAGTGCCGCATAGTCTTCACGAAACGCTTCAGGCGCCATTTCAATGAGCTTGTTCTCTGCAATTTTTTCGATCTTTTTATATTCTTCTTTAATCGCAGGGTTAAAGTATTTCACTGGAGTAGGCAGGTCTCCGGTGAGCACCTCGGACACATCGTGAAATATTGCCATGGTAGCAATACGATCAGGGTTTAGTGTGCCGCCAAAAAACTTATTTTTTATTAAAGCAAGCGCATGGGCAACCATGGCCACCTGCAAACTGTGCTCCTGCACATTTTCTGTGCGCACATTGTGCATCAGCGGCCAACGATTAATAAGCTTTAAGCGCGCCAGGTGCGCAAAAAAGTGACTTTTGTCAGACACGTTACGCCCCCTGTTTATAAGTTCTAAAGAAGTTGCCAATACGATGCAGTGCAGGCACCAATACATCGCTGTGCGGTAAAAATACTAATCGGAAGTAGGTGCCTTCGGTTAGGTTGAACGCACGACCGTGTACCAGCAGAATTTTTTCAGAACTTAATAAGTCCAGCACCATTTGTTCATCGTTTTGAATGTTGAATTTCTTCTCATCGACTTTGGCAAAACAATACATGGCACCTTTAGGTTTAACGCAAGAAATACCGTCAATGCCGTTTAGCATATCTGTAGTTACGTCGCGCTGAATGCGAAGGCGCCCGTTTTCTTTCACCAAGTCATCAATGCTTTGATAGCCGCCTAACGCTGTTTGAATGGCACTTTGACAAGGTACATTCGCGCACATTCGCATGGAAGATAGGATATTAAGCCCTTCAATATAGTCAGACGCTAATCGCTTGTTGCCGCTTACTACAAGCCAGCCAGAGCGAAAGCCCGCCACACGGTAGTTTTTACTTAAACCACCAAAGGTAACAAAAAACACATCGTCAGCCAGTGAAGCAATACTGGTGTGCTTTGCTTCATCGTAAAGAATTTTGTCGTAAATCTCGTCGCTAAATACCACTAGCCCGTGCTCGCGGGCAACTTCAACTACTTCTTGCAACAGGGCTTTGTCGTAAACTGCACCAGTAGGGTTGTTAGGGTTAATAAGTACGATTGCGCGAGTTTTACTGGTGATTTTACTTTTTATGTCGTCAATGTCTGGGAACCAGCCTGCTTGCTCGTCGCAGCGATAGTGAACTGGTGAACCTGACGAGAGGCTAACTGCTGCTGTCCATAGCGGGTAGTCAGGGCTTGGAATAAGCACTTCGTCGCCATGATTAAGTAAAGCTTGCATCGCCATCATGATTAACTCAGATACACCGTTGCCAATATAAACATCGTCTACACGAATGTCTTTAATATTGCGCTGCTGGTAATACTGCATCACGGCCACACGGGCGGCATAAATTCCTGTCGAGTCTGAATATCCTTGAG
>NZ_JAFLMX010000116.1:0-19181 GCF_017849675.1 Alteromonas sp. AO-Serp | reverse complement strand
ACCCAGCGGGGTGTCATCTGAAAAAAAAGACGCTAAGAAGTCAGATGCCGCCTAGCTTTATCGGCACCTGACTAGGGCGGAAGCCTTTTCCGCCAACTAACCAAAACCATCACTTTTAACCAGCATTCTACTGCTGGCTGGATAAGTTTTGACTTCTGGGCCTGTTGGCCTTTGTTGTACAAGTTTTGGTCTAAATGGAAGCCTTTTAATCGCGAAACAGTCCTGCAAGCCTAGTGGGCTAAGTTAAAGGGCTGTGACAAAGAGTAAAAGGCTTCCATAACGACCCCTTCGGGCAGCGCCTTTGTGCCATCTATACTGCGTTGAATGTTTTCGACTTAGAACCACTAAACCGTCAAACATCCGCCTTGTCTAGATGGCACAAAGACCGCTGTAACAATGTACAACAAAGGTCAACAGGCCCTAGTGCTGGAATACACTTTTCACACGTTGTGGCGTTTAGTAAACAATGAGAAGTACAAATGAAATCCATATCACTCCAAAAAAAGTTCATGCTTATCGTTGGCGGTAGCATAGCTTTGATGTTACTCATTACGGCGTTTTTCTTAGTCAATACCGTTGCAGATAACACCCGCAGTCGCGTAGAAAAAGAGCTTAAATCCTTAGTTGCACGTGAGGCTAATGACGTTGAAGGATTCTTCGCAACCTATGGCGGCGTTGCTAGAGCATTCCTAAGTAGTCCTTTTCTACAAGATTTTTTTACGCGCCATAACACGCGAGGGGCGCCCGAAAGCCAACTGACTCAATCCAAAGATATCTATGCCACATTTGAGGGCATCAGCAGTCAAGATCCCATTATTAAATCGGCGTTCTTTGGATCTGCTAAGACGGGTGAATACTTCTATGAAGAGGGCCGAGTCGGCGTCGACACTTCGGGTCCTGATGCTGGCAATCCTAACGCCGGTTACTTTGCAACTAAGCGTCCGTGGTTTACTACTGCCGTTGAAAAAGGGAAGCTATATGTAACGCCTCCTGCTGTCGATTCCCAAGATGGAAGCGTATCTGCAGTAGTACAAACCCCGATATACAAAAATGGAGCGTTACTAGGCGTTGGCGGTGTCGATATTCTTATTAGCACGGTGGGTAAGGTCATAGATGCCATTCGTTATGAAGAACAAGGCACGGCGTTTTTACTCGATGAAAACCAAAACATTGTTTACTTTCCAAAACAGAGCAAAGCTTTGCCACTAAGCTCCTCTATTCGCAACTTTGACAGCGTGTTTGATAGCACTGAGGGGTTTGGCAAGTTGGCAAGTAATATAGCGGCTAATGAATCTGGTATTGTGCACGTAACCTGGAAGGGGGAAGACTATGTTGCGGTTTTTGAGCACGCTCAGTTAACTAACCCACAAATGAATTGGTCGCTGGGCATTCTTATCCCTGCAAGCATCATTGATAGCCCTATAAATAATGCAATTACTACGGCAATTATCGTCGCCTTTGTGATTATTGGATTAATAGCGCTTATTACTTATTTTGCGAGTGCTAAAGTCACTCAGCCTTTGGTCGAAATGCGCAACGCTATGGCGGAAATAGCGCATGGCGACGGCGACTTAACCAAGCGTCTGGAAGTTAAGAGTAACGACGAAATCGGTGCGCTTGCTATAGAGTTTAATACCTTCACCGATAAACTAAGATCATTGCTAAAAGATACTGCCGCTAACACTAAGGCTGTTTCTGATGCAGCGGATCACCTTCGAGATGTGAGTCACGCCACTAGCAAGGAAATTAACCAAGAGCGTAGTCAGGTGGACAATGTGTCTACGGCAGTGACGCAGATGGCTGCTACCGTCGTTGAAATTTCAAAAAATGCGGCACAGTCCAGTGACGCTGCGACTAAAGCAGATGAATTGGTACAAGCCGGCAGTGAGCAAGTGCAAGATGCCATGAGGGAAATTCGCGCGCTGGCTGACGCCATCAGTCAGGGTGTTGAAGTTGTAGGCGGATTGAGCAAAGAGTCAGATAGCATCGGTGCTGTAGTCGATGTAATTAACAGCATAGCTGAACAAACTAATTTGCTGGCATTAAACGCTGCCATTGAAGCGGCGAGAGCCGGTGAACAGGGGCGCGGCTTTGCCGTTGTTGCAGATGAAGTTCGCTCATTAGCAAGTCGTACACAAGAATCGACGACTGATATACGAAAAATGGTAGAGCGATTGCAGGCGATGTCTGAGCAGACCAACAATGTTATGCAGGAAGGACAAACCCGTTCTCAATCTGGTGTCGATAAGACAGAGAAAGTGGTCGAAACGCTTAAAGACATTACCCAGTCTATAGGTTTGGTTCACGAGCAAAGTACTCACATAGCACTGGCGACCGAGCAGCAAACGGAGGTGGCGCAAGATATTAATAAGTCGCTCGTAGCTATCACTGGTTTAAGTGATAAAACTAGTCAGCATGCAGAAGAGTTAGCTGTGGAAGCTACGCAGCTAAGTGCCGTCTCTGGTGACTTAAAAGAATTGGTGGGGCAGTTTAAAATTTAGCGCCATTCATACCGTTAACCGCGCATAATGCGCGACAGTCTTTAATTAGAGCGTTGTCGCTTGCCAACATTGTTGGCAAGCGAATTATTTTATTCCCTAGTTTGACATAAGTTTTCCGAAATACAGTTTGGAACACCTATGGCTTGTGCGTTTGCGAAAGGGCAATGAAATCATCTACAAACCCCAATACGTCCTGCGCTTTTCTATGACCCAAGTACAGCGTTTTTGATACGCCTTGTTCACCAAGCGACCGACAAGTCAGGAGATCGCTTTCTTTTGATTCATCAATTAACCATTTAGGTAGCGCAGTAACACCACGTCCCGCTGCTACCATTTGTAAGATGATCTCTGTGGTTTCAATCGTTTTATGTTGCCTCACTGTGCAATTGGCAGGAGTAAGAAAATGCGTGAATACGTCCAGTCGACTGAGTTCTACGGGGTAGGTGATAAGGGTCTCATTGCTTAAGTCGTTCGGTGTAACAAATGGTTTCTCTGCCAAAGGGTGGTGCTTATCCATTACCAACACTTGTTCATATTCGAACACTGGCGTGTAGGTAATGGTTTCAAGTGAAAGAGGGTCTGGCGTGAGCAATATATCAATATCGTACCCGTGAAGCGCTTGTAAACCGCCAAAAGAGAACGCTCGGCGTACATCTACATCAACATCTGGAAAGGCTTTCAAAAAAGGCGCCACTACCTTGAGCAACCATTCAAAACACGGGTAGCACTCCATCCCAATACGTAATATGCCCTGTTTACCATCGGCGAATCTGCGTAATTGGGCTTCAGTATGCTCAAACTGGGGTAAAACTCGGTGAGCTAAGCCCAATACACTCTGACCCGCCTGAGTCAGCGTGAGTCTTCTGCCGTCTTTTTTCCAAAGCGGTACGTCAAAATGGGCTTCCAACTTTTTCATTGCGTGGCTTAACGCTGACTGGGTTAGAAAAAGCGATTTTGCCGCTTCTGTCATCGTGCCTTCAGCATCTATCGCTCTTACTATTCGTAAATGTTGTCTATCAATCATAATAAATTACAACCAGTTTAACGTTTTTGAAGAGGGCTTGGGGCAGCACTGACTATAGTCACGGCGTCCGACAGGCGAGTTTCAATTATCTCTTTTATGATAATTGATATTTCTCTAAAGGTCTTTCGTCCAGGCGCAGTGTTTCTCCACGCTAATGAGTGCTGACGCTCAATAGGCATATCGGCAATCTCACACACGTGTAACGCTTCAGGCTTGTGCAACTCAGAATGAATATAAAGCCCTGGTAGGAATGCTACACCCATGCCCATTACCACCATTTGACGCAAAGTATCGAGGCTGGTGCCCTCATAATCACGCTGTAAATCTGCCCCAATCTCATCGCAAATGCGCTGCACTTGATGATGAAAGTGATGTCGGTCTTCGAGTGTTAACACTTTCTCGCCGCTTATTTCTTCTGGCTTGACATAGGCTTTTCCTGACAATTTGTGATCAGAAGGCGTGACGAATTTTAAAGGCTCTTTGAAGAGTGGTTGCGTGATCAATTGAGAGTTTTCGCCCGAAAGTGGGGAAAGTATTAGGTCATATTCACCACGCAGTAGACCGTGTTGCAATGCGTTAGGGGCGCCTTCTCGAACATAGAAGCGCAAGCCGGGCTTCCGTTTGTGCAGATCTGGTAGCACAAACGGAAGTAAATAAGGCCCTAGTGTTGGCGGTATCCCTAACCGGTAGGTTACAACTTCACCCTCGGACAAGTCTCGTGCAATTTCGCTGAACCGTTGAGAGGCCTGCAGCACCTCTTCCGCTGCATCAAGCAAGGCTTTACCTTGGGGAGATAACAGCGTTCCCGTGCGTGATCGTTCAAAAAGCGTTAGCCCTAAGAGGTTTTCTAGCGCACTGATCTGACTGGTCAGAGTAGGCTGACTAATTCCCAGTATTCCCGCTGCTTGCCTGAAGCTTAGGTATTTAGCCACTGCAACAAAATAGCGGATTTGGTTAATTGACGGGGTCTTTCCGTTGAATTGCATGGTGAAAATGGCTCTCTCTTACTATGCTTATGGGTAGTGTTACGTAAGTAGTGATAGTATTTAGCTATCGCGAGTTAGTATATTAAACTATTAATCTATCAGGTGAAACTGGCGTAATTACATAATCATTACAATTATTAAAAAATTGGGAGTTATATATGGATCACGTTATCTCAGGTGTTGCCAAATTCCAGAAAGAAGTTTACCCAAACAAAAAAGCTACGTTTCAAAAACTAGCTACTGGGCAGAACCCTGAAGTGCTTTTCATTACGTGCTCTGATTCACGTATCGACCCGAACTTAGTAACACAAACTGATCCGGGTGAGCTATTTATCTGCCGTAATGCGGGCAACATCGTACCTCCTCACAGCAACCAAACTGGTGGCATGACAGCGTCTATTGAGTTTGCAGTTGCTGCACTGGGCGTTTCTCACATTGTTATTTGTGGCCATACTGACTGTGGTGCGATGAAAGGCGCCATCAACCCTGAAGGCTTAAGTGCGCTTCCGCATGTAAAAGAGTGGCTAGGTCATTGCCGTGTTGCAACTGAAGTTGTTAAAGAGCGCTGTGGCCATTCAGACCTTTCTATTGACGACCTAGAAGCGGTAACGAAAGAGAACGTTGTTCAGCAAATTCAGCACCTTCGCACTCACCCTGCTGTTGCTGCAAAAATTGCAACAGGTCAGGTTAAACTTCACGGATGGGTTTATAACATTGGTTCAGGTGAAGTGCTTTACTACAACACTGAGTCTGGTGAATTCGATGTAATGGACGAGTCTACTGCCGAAGCACAACTTGCTCGCGGTGAATAAGGTCTATAACTATGGTAAAAATTAACCTTTCAAACCTACGAGGCGATTTTACCGGCGGTTTAACAGCCGGTATCGTTGCTTTACCACTGGCGCTTGCACTTGGTGTAGCGTCAGGCTTAGGCCCAATGGCGGGTCTGTACGGTGCTATTGCGGTTGGCTTCTTTGCCGCACTTTTCGGTGGTACACCAGCACAGATTTCTGGTCCAACGGGGCCTATGGTTGTTGTTCTTGCAGGCTTGTTCGCAAGTCTGTCAGGCGACGCCAGCCTTATATTCACAGCTGTGATATTGGCCGGTATATTCCAGATTGTTTTTGGTGTCCTTGGTGTTGGCCAATACATTCGCCTGGTGCCTTACCCGGTAATATCGGGCTTTATGTCGGGCATCGGTGCAATCATCATCATTCTTCAAATCGGCCGCTTACTGGGCCATGAGCCGCCAGGCGGAACAATCGGCGCATTGACATACTTGCCAACCGCGCTTGCCGATATTGATTTTGCAACCTTAGCGTTAGGCCTTGGTACCTTGGTTATTGCCTACAAATGGCCACCGCAATTAGGCAAGTATGTGCCTGGAGCACTGGCTGCACTTATCATTGGCACGCTTGTAAGTTTAGCGTTGTCTGTGCCAATTCTTGGTGATATCCCGACGGGTTTACCTAGCCTTCACCTTCCAGTATTTGACCAAAGCAAAGCACTGCTTATTCTTGAAGCTGCGTTTATTCTAGCTGTGCTGGGAGCCATCGATAGTCTACTTACATCTCTTGTTGCTGATAACATGACGCGTACCCGTCACGATAGTAACAAAGAGCTAATCGGCCAAGGTATTGGTAACACATTTGCTGGTCTTATCGGCGGTATCGCAGGTGCAGGCGCAACGATGCGTACTGTTGTAAATATCCGTAGCGGTGGTAAGTACAACATTTCAGGTATGGTACACGCGCTAGTTCTTCTAGCAATTGTGTTAGGTCTTAGCCCGCTAGCGGCGCAAATTCCTCACGCTGTTCTTGCTGGTATCTTGGTTAAAGTTGGCTTAGATATCATCGACTGGAGTTACTTGAAGCGCGCTCACAAAGGCCCACGTTGGGACTTCGGCCTCATGATTATGGTGCTTGCGTTAACGGTATTTGTAGATCTGATTACAGCAGTTGGTGTTGGCGTGGTATTCGCAGCATTAGCTTACGTTAAGCAAATCGCACAGCTGCAAATTGAAGAGCTTAAGAAAATCCCTGAGTCGTTAAACGACCCTAAAGAAAATGAGCTATTGGAATCTCTTAAAGACAAAGTATCAATCTTTAGTTTTGGCGGACCACTAAGCTTTGGTGCGGCTGCCGATTTGGGCCACCACGTTCGTGAGCGTGTGAAACCGGGTTCTAAAGTCACCATTTTAGATTTCTCGCGCGTTCCACTTATGGATGTTTCTGCTGCGATGGCAGTTGATACAGTTACCTCAGATGCACTAGCGGCAGGTCGACAGCTGGTTATTTGTGGTGCTAATGCAGAAGTCAATAAGGTGCTTGAGGGCGTAAACGAAGCGCACCCAGGTATCCCCAACTTTGACACGCTACACGACGCCTTGCTTTACGCAGAAAAGCAAGTAGCCGGGACTGAAAGCAAAAACACCCGTTTTCAAGCCGCAACGCAGTCGTAAAGTAATATCAAGGTAAGATAAACCTTTCCCTTTTGGCCCTCCTTAGTGAGGGCTTTTTTGTGTCTGTTAGGCAAAGATTTCTTTGCTAAATTTCTGGGTCCGTTTATAGCTGGTGCGTGTTTACTTGGATGTCATTGAGTAAACAAACATGGAAAATTTTTAATTAATTGATTGTTCAATTAAACTTAACGCTACTGTAACAATTCCTCCCTAGAGTAGTGAGTAAACATTACACAACTACTTTGGGAAACACATGAAAACACACAATAAACTCTCGTTAGCTGTACTTGCAGCACTTTCGTCTATGACTACACCTACAGTGGCGTGGGCAGAGGAAGCAGAGCGTGCTGACGAAGAGCGCATAGAAGAAATTACCGTTGTTGGGCGAAGCGTTTCTTACGCGAATAACGCGACGAGCGACGATATGTTTAAACAACAGGCTAATCTTAGCAGTGTGTTAGCCGCGGTTGATAACCTGCCGGGTGTGCTTATTAACGAAGGAGATACCTTTGGGGCTGATGACTGGTCAACGTCTATTGTTATTCGTGGCTTTCAAGTAAACCTAAACGAGCAGCAAATTGGCATGACGGTAGATGGCATTGCCAACGGTAACTCGAATTACGGTGGTGGCGCGAAAGCGAATCGCTATATCGATACCGAAAACGTAAAAGGCGTTGAAGTTTCTCAGGGTACGGCGGATATCGCTTCCCGTTCACACGAAGCCTTGGGCGGCACACTGAATTTCACCACCATTAACCCGTCTGCGGAGCAGGGCTTAATAACCAGTGTAACTGCGGGTTCATTTGATGCGTCAAAATACTATGTACGCTACGAAACAGGCGAAATCTTTAAAGATACTTACGCGTGGATAAGCCTTTCAAGTCAAGAAAGTTCTGACTTTATGCAGCAGGCAGCAGAGAACACCCGTGATCATTTAGCCATGAAGTTTATCTCTACCGTTAACGACGTGTCTCTTACAGGTTACCTGTCTTACGACGATACCCACGAAGATAACTACCAGCGCATATACGGACTGGCGCAATATGAGCAAAATCCAGATTGGGACCAGTTAACTGACGAGTGGACAGGCGTGCCTTATCAAGATCAGGCGTATCGTCGAGGTTGGTCTACCCTACGCGAAAACCTTTTCGCTTATTTACAGGCTGACTTTACTATTGGCCAGGTCGATTTTATGACTAACGTGTATTATCACGACAATGAAGGACGCGGCGAATGGGTTCCACCCTATATTGTTGATATCACTGATGACGGAGCAGAAGGGCACTCAGAGCTTATTGTTGGAAATACGGTATTCGGTGGAGAAGAGCTGGGACAAATCTACTTTGTTGATAGACAAGGCAACCAGCTAAGCCCTATTGAGGGTTGTCAAAGCTCACTGACCTTCCCTTATGGTGGTGCAGGTGCAGAATATGACCCAGGCTGTCATGCGCAAGGCGCTATTCCCGTGGGCTCATATCGTCACACCCATTATGATAAAGAGCGTTTTGGCATTAATGCTGATGCTGTGTGGTACACCAAAATTGGTGATTTTGATAATACCGTACGTTTTGGTATTTGGTGGGAAGACTATGAGCGTGGCGAGTCTCGCGATTGGCATAAAATTACCAACTCGTCTATTAGCGTCGATTATGACAACGTGCCTTACTGGGTGCAGTACGACAGAACCTTCCCAGTTGATACCTTGATGTACTATGTGGAAGATGAGCTTGATCTAGGCTTTGCCCGCATTCGCGCTGGTGCCAAGAAGTTTAACGTAGATATCGAGAAAACGGACAACTTTGATTCAGCCAACAACTTAGCGGTGAATACTGACTCAGATACCTTATTCTCAGCCGGTATCGTTGCACCTTTACCCATTGAAGGAGTGGAAGTTTTCGCAGGTTACGGTGAGAACTTTGCGGCAATCAAAGATGCACAACTAGAGCGCAACGATACTGACCTTCGCTTTATAAAGCCAGAAACCGCTGACAACATTGACGTAGGTTTCCGCTACTCTTCACCTGGTTTCAATGCCAGCGTGACCTACTACAATATTGAGTTTAACGACCGTATTCAATTTACCAGTAACGAAACCTCAGAGGGGATAGACTTTCTTGAAGCGGCTGCGGGTGGATACAAAAACGTGGGCGGTATTGAGTCTAGCGGTTTTGAAATTTCAGCAGACATTATGCTAACCGAAGAGTTCTCGTTGTTCACTTCTATTACCTTAAGCGAGTCAGAATATGTTGCGACGGTAGGTAGTTCAGGTACGCAATACGATACACTTGACGATGCGCTGGCAGCCATCGCTGATCCTGAAAACCCTGAAGTGTCACTGGTAGCTATTGAAGGTAATACGGTTATCGGTACGCCTGACACTATGGCGGTAATTAGCCTTGATTGGGCACGCGATAACTACTTTGCAGGCCTGTCTACCAAGTACGTTGATAGCCGCTACCTGGATATTGATAATGCAGCACAAGTTGATGACTATATCGTTAGCGACTTCTATATTGGCGGCTTTATCGAAAACATTGGTTCAGGTGCTGAAGAGCTAGAAGTGCGTTTAACAGTAAACAACCTGTTTGATGAAGACTATGCGTCTACCATTGCACCAGGTGCATTTTGGATTGGCGCACCTCGCGCTGTTGCAGTCAACGCACGCTTAACCTTTTAATCGTGATATCATGCCTGCGGCGGCATTGTGCTGTCGCAGGTTATTTTTTAGATTTAAGGTTTGGAGTTGTAGCATGCCCAAGGTGGGAATGGAGCCAGTTCGCAAGAAGCAATTAATAGAAGCAACGCTAGAAGTGATGGCAGAAGTTGGCTATCACGGTACAACGATTAGCTTAATTAGCAAAAGAGCAGGGCTTTCTTCAGGGATAATCAGTCACTATTTTGGTGACAAGCAAGGTTTAATTGAAGCAACGATGCGCCACCTTCTCGATGCGCTAAAAATCACGCAGCGTATTGACGATCCCCTAGAGCGGATTGATTTCATTATTGAAAATAACTTTTCACAAACGCAAGGGGCGAGTTCCGCCACCAATACTTGGTTCAACTTCTGGGCGTTGTCACTTCACAACGAAGGCTTGCATCGTTTGCAGTGTATTAACCACAAACGCTTAGAGCGTAATTTAGCGTTTAGTTACCGCAAGCTACTTAAACCTGAGCAGGTCAAAAACGCCGCTGCGTCTACCGCTGCATTAATTGATGGGTATTGGCTTCGTTATTCCATGGGCAGTGTGGGTAACGGTGATTTTTCAGAGGCTGTAGCCCGTTGTAAACAATACGTTCGCGATTTAGTTGCCCAATACGGAAGATAAATAAGCAAACGGAAGTTAAACAAGTACTCGGGGCTGGCGTATAAGTACCACCGAGCGAATACTGATTAGAAAAATAAAAAGGGCGGTTCGAGATAAGTCGAGCCGCCCTTTTTAATTATCTACACTTTCTAAATGAGCTATGCGGACTAGTATTAGCTGGCGCCAGATACAAATCTCTATCCGGCGCGAGAAGCTAGCATGTGCTCACTAAGTGCTTAACTCAATGAGTTACCAAATTCTTACGCGCTCTTCTGGCGCAAGATAAAGTGCATCACCTGGTTTCACATCAAACGCTTCATACCATGCATCATGGTTTCTTGGTGCTTGTGCACGATAACGACCAGGCGCGTGTGTACCTGCGCGAAGTTGATTCAGCATGCTTTCTTCAGTGCGTTTTTCTTTCCACACTTGTGCCCATGCAAGGAAGAAACGCTGATCGCCTGTTAGGCCGTCAATTACCGGTGCTTCTTTGCCGTTAAGGCTAAGTTTGTAGGCGTGGTAAGCCATGGCTAGACCACCCACGTCACCAATGTTTTCACCCAAGCTGTTGCGACCATTTACGAAGTTACCTTCGATAGGCTCGTACTGGCTGTATTGCTCGGCTAGCATATCTGCTTTTTCTTCAAACGCTGCGCGGTCGGCATCGGTCCACCAGTTACGCTGAATACCGTTTGCATCTGATTTCGAGCCTTGATCGTCAAAACCATGTCCCATTTCGTGACCAATTACCGCACCGATTGCACCGTAGTTAACTGCTGCGTCGGCGTTTGGATCAAAAAATGGTGGTTGCAAAATAGCCGCTGGGAATACAATTTCATTGAACGAGCTATTGTAGTAGGCATTAACGCGCTGCGGTGTCATACCCCAGCGATTGCGATCCGTTTTCTCTAGCTCACGTTCTACCGATTGGTCTTGGAAGAATGTGCGTAGGTTTCGAACATTGCCTACTAAGTCTTTGTCGCTGATGGTTACGCCGTCGAAAGACTGCCATTCGTCTGGGTAGCCAATTTTAGGGTTAAATGCCATTAGCTTTTCTTTGGCATTTACCTTGGTTTCTTCGCTCATCCAGTCTAGGTTTTCAATACGCTCACCTAGTGCTGTACGCAAGTTTTCAACCAGCTCTGCCATCTGCTCTTTTGAGCTTTCTGGGAAGTATTCGTTTACGTAGATCTTGCCGATAGCAAAACCAAGTGACTCAGTACCAGACATTTGGCTCACTGCGCGTTTCCAACGAGGACGAGGCTCTTGCTGACCGCTTAGTGTACGACCAAAGAAGTCAAAGTTGGCTAGGTAGATATCTTCAGAAAGGAAATCCGCATTGTTTGAAATAGTGTGATATTTCAAATACGATTTCCAATCAGCTAGATCAGCTTCGTTAATAATTTTAATAACGTCTTTTACTGGCTCAGGCTGTGTAATATTTAGCTCAGGTACCTTATAACCGGTTTGAGCAAAATACGTATCCCAATCAAAGCCAGGGTACTCGTCAGACAGCTTGCTACGTTCAATCTGGTTGAGAGTAAGATCGCGGTCACGGCGTTTTTCGCGAGGCCACTGAATTTCTGCAATTTGTGTTTCAAGGGCAAGAATGTTAGCCGCTTTTTCAGCTGCGTTTTCTTCGCCTGCAAAATTTAGCATCTGCTCGATGTGCGCTACATAAGCTTCACGAATTTTAACAAAACGTTCGCTATCGCTCAGGTAGTAGTCGCGATCAGGAAGGCCTAAACCACCAACACCAACACTTAATTGGTATTCATTTGGGTCAAGGCGGTTGTACCACATACCGCCGCCAATTGGCGTGGTTGAGCCTACTAACCAGCTGTTACCAAATGCTTTGGTTAGGTCAGTTTTGTTTTCAATGCTATCGATAGACGTGAGTACGTCTTTAATTGGCTCAATACCTTTTTCGTTGATGGTATCTGTATCCATATAAGCAACGAAAAAGTCGTGAACAAGCTTTTCCTCTGCATTTAGTGAAGACTTTTCCATTAGCCCATCAATGATGTTTTTAACTTGCTCTTCACTACGCTCTGCAAGACCCGTAAACGCGCCGTAGCGAGTTTTGTCAGCGGGCAGCTCGTAGTTGTCGTACCATGTACCGCTCGCGTACATGAAGAAGTCATCACCAGGTTTTACCGCTTCATTGCGAGCGGTTAAGTCTACGCCAAAAGAGCCTAATTCCGCTTCGCCCTTCATTTCTGGCGCTTCAACATTGCTAGTTTGTTCTTGGGCTTTTTCAGGCTGACCGCAACCAGCAAGTCCCAAAGATGCCGCAATCGCTACGGCAAGAAGTTTATATTTCATCGTTTTTCTCGTTGTGATTATAAGTGTCGTCGTTAGGTGCAGTGACACTCGTTGTTTTTAAAGTAGGCACAAATTCCTTGTTAAACGGTAAAGCATTCCGTGCCTGATTAAAATAGCTTGCGATATGTGGCGTTTCTCGCTGTAAAAAGTCTGCTACAGCAGTGTGAAACGACGGATGTTGTAATTTGTGATGAGAACGGCAATAAATGGGCTCGAAGCCTCGAAGTATTTTATGTTCACCTTGGGTGCCGGGATTAAAAAGCGATAGTTTTTTCTCAATGGCGAATTCAATGCCTTCAAAATAACAGCAGGCAAAATGTAACCCGTCTATTTCTTTCAGCGCTCCCCAGTATCTGCCATACAGTCCTGTATCATCGTAGAAAAAGAGGGCGCTGGCTACTGCTACCTCATTCTCTATTGCCGTCACTATAAGCATGTTATCGCTCATGCTCTCGACAAGCTGCTCAAAGAACGTATCATTCAAATATCCCACGTGACCGCTTCGTTTTAAATAGGTTGCTTTGTAACACTTTGTGAAAAACTGCAGTGTCTCTGGACTAATCTCATTGCCGGTATGATGGGTAAAGCGGACGCCTTGCTCGTTCAGTTTACGTCGACTTTTCTTGATATCTTTTCTTTTGCGGGAGGTAAGCGCGTTAAGAAAATCGTCGAAATCACCATAACCGTAGTTATGCCACTGAAACTGAACTGCGTATCGGGTCAGGTAGTGGTTGGGAATACTGGGTTGAACTTTGAATTGGTCATTAGGTAAATCATCGGCTAATGCACTGGCCTCAGGCTCGCTTTTACCAATAAGTTGAGCCGAGGTGCTTTCATTGGGAAATAGCCAATGAAAAGAAGATAAAGCCTCACCAAATACGGACTCTACATACGCTGTCAATGTATTTTCTAGTTCACTTAAAAGCGACGGAGTAAGCGCAATGTGTCCATCAGAAAGTAGTCTAGAGCCTGTTACGGGGGTAAAGGGGATGGCCGATATCCATTTAGGATAATAGTCGAGGCCGTGCTGTGCATAAGCATTAGCCCATGCGTGGTCAAACACGTATTCACCGTAGCTGTGAGTTTTCAGGTAGCCGGGAATAACAAGATTTGCAGCCTCATGCTGACCTTTCGCTATAGCAATATGGCAAGGCTGCCACCCAGATTCATTGCTGCACGAGCCGCTGCGTTCTAGCGCATGTAAAAATTCATAAGAAACGAAAGGACCCGATTCTTTTGCGAGGTATTGCCAGCGCTCTTTAGAGATCTGTTCAATCGAATCTATTATTGTTATGCGATAGTTGGATGCTGTCATGCAGTTTACATCATGTAGAGGTTAAGTGCGCAAAACGCTAGATAGTCGCAATGTACGAGTAATTAACGCTAAAATAACGCGGTTTCTACGTTTAATACAGAAGAGTAAGTTTACAAAAATGTCAGAGTTCGACCGAAAAATCATTACCGACGCGATTACTCGCATGCTGGCACGACGAGAGCATAGCTTTAACGAGATTATGCGAAAGTTGCAGCAGAAGGGAATAGCGAGTGATGCTTTCATGCCTATTCTGGAGGAATTCAAGGATGCTGATATCCAAAGCGATGCTAGATTTGCAGAAAGCCGAGCTCGCGCATTGTATTTAAAAGGGAAGGGACCCCGCGCAATTAAATTAGACTTACAGCAATACGGTGTAGATGAAAGTACTGCAGAACACGCAATGAGAGAGATTGACGCTGACTGGTTTGAAAGTGCTAAAAAAGTAAAAGAGAAAAAGTTTGGCGAGTTTTATGAAAACGAATTCGCGCTGAGACAAAAGCAGAAACAATTTCTTCAATATCGTGGCTTTTACCAAGATCACATTGAATATGCGGTAAGCGCAAACGAATCTAGCTAAAACGGCTGGTTTATGCTCATGTTTACCGACAAATAGATGCTGTTGGCGATTCGTTTTATGAATACTGGCTATTTTCGTCTACTTAAAGTGAAATTTGAGCCTATCTTCTCCCCGTTACACTTAACAAAATTGCGTTATCCATGGTATTGTTGCGCAAATTTGTGTGCATTTTAATTATCCAGAGAATTATAGCGAGGATAAGCGTATTGCGTATTCGCAAACTGCCCCGATTATAAAGCTCATTAGAACAGGCAAATCGCACGTTTCAAAAATAGAATAAAGGAAGTTAGGTTTTCAATGACATTATCAACTGCTGACTTACGTAACAAGTTTATCGATTATTTTAAAAGCCATGGCCACCAAGCGGTGGCGAGCTCGTCACTGGTTCCGGCAGATGATCCCACACTTCTTTTTACTAACGCGGGCATGAACCAGTTTAAAGACTGTTTTTTAGGTGCGGAAAAACGCAGCTATACCCGTGCGGTATCGTCACAGCGCTGCGTTCGCGCAGGTGGTAAGCATAACGACCTTGAGAACGTGGGTTACACTGCGCGTCACCATACCTTTTTTGAAATGCTGGGTAACTTCAGCTTTGGCGATTATTTCAAAAAAGAAGCGATAGAGTTTGCGTGGAATTTCCTTACCAAAGAAATTGGTTTGCCAAAAGAAAAGCTCTTAGTCACCGTTTATTCTGAAGATGACGAAGCGTTCGACATCTGGGAAAACCATATTGGTGTTCCAAAAGAAAAGATTATTCGCATTAGCACGTCAGATAACTTCTGGTCTATGGGCGATACCGGTCCATGTGGTCCTTGTTCTGAAATCTTTTACGATCACGGTGCGCACATTTGGGGAGGTCCTCCGGGAACACCAGAAGAAGACGGCGACCGCTTTATCGAAATTTGGAACCTGGTATTTATGCAGTTTAACAAACAAGCTGACGGTACCATGGAGCCACTCCCTAAGCCTTCAATCGATACCGGTATGGGCCTAGAGCGTATTTCCGCTATCTTGCAGAACGTGCACAGCAACTACGAGATCGACCTTTTCCAAAACTTGATCAAATCAGCAGCATCAATTGTTGGAAGCGAAGATTTAGAAAATAAATCGCTACGGGTTATCGCCGATCACATTCGTTCGTGCAGCTTCTTAATTTGCGATGGCGTTATGCCATCAAATGAAGGGCGCGGATACGTATTACGTCGCATTATTCGTCGCGCTGTTCGCCACGGCTATCAGCTTGGCGCAAACGATATCTTCTTCTATAAACTTGTGGCATCACTTGCCAAAGAAATGGGTGAAGCGTATCCAGAACTTGTAGACCAGCTACCGGTTATTGAAAAAGTACTACGTGTTGAAGAAGAGCAGTTTAGCAAAACGTTAGCCCGTGGTATGGCTATCCTAAACGATACATTAGAAACTCTAGAAGGCGACACAGTCCCGGGTGACGTAGTGTTCAAGCTTTACGACACCTATGGTTTCCCTACTGATTTAACCAATGATGTAGCACGAGAGCACGACCTTAAGATTGACGAAGAAGGTTTTGAAGCTGCTATGCAAGCACAGCGTGCCCGTGCACAGCAGGCTAGCAACTTTGGTGCAGACTACAATAGTAAACTCGCCATTGACCACACAACCTCATTTACTGGGTACACCGATGTAGAAGGCCAGGTGAATGTGGTTGAACTTATTGCCGACAATGCGTTTGTTGAGAAGCTTGAAGACGGTCAAGAAGGCGTTGTGGTATTAGACAGCACACCATTCTACGCTGAAAGTGGTGGTCAGGCTGGAGATAAAGGTGTGCTTCGCGTGGCAAACGGTGAATTCATCGTTACCGACACCCAAAAAATGGGTAATGCGTTTGCACACAAAGGTATTGCTAAAGGTTCGGTATCTAAAGGTGATACGGCAACCGCAGCGATTGATGCAGCAAATCGTGAAGCCATTAAAAAGAACCACAGCGCAACGCATTTACTTCATGCAGCACTGCGTGAAATTTTAGGTGAGCACGTAACTCAGAAAGGTTCATTGGTTGAAGCGCCGCGCATGCGTTTTGACTTCTCGCATTTTGAGGCAGTAACGGCTGAGCAACTTGCTGAGATTGAAAGACGAGTTAACCAAGAAATACGTGCAAACCACACGTTAGCAACTGAACTAATGGATTTGGATGAAGCCAAAGCATCAGGCGCAATGGCGTTATTTGGTGAAAAGTACGACGAAAAAGTTCGCGTGGTAACCATGGGGCCATTCTCTGTTGAGCTATGTGGTGGTACTCACGTTACACGTACTGGTGATATTGGCTTGTTTAAAATTACCAGTGAAGCGGGTATTGCATCGGGCGTTCGACGTATCGAAGCAGTTACTGGCGAGCATGCACTTGAAGTCGTGCAAACCCAACAAGTGACACTGTCTTCATTGTCTGCGTTATTGAAAACAGACAGCCAAAATGTACTTGATCGCGTAGTTTCTCTACAAAATCAGACTAAAGAACTAGAAAAAGCGCTCAATTCTGCGAAACAAAAACTGGCGAGTCAGCAAGGTGCTGATATGCTTAGTAATGCAGTAGAGATAAATGGCGTTAAAGTTCTTATTGCGAATTTGGAAGGTGTTGAAGCAAAGTCATTGCGTTCAATGATGGATGACATTAAAAACCGAATTGGTGAGGGGATCGTAGTATTAGGTGTGGCTAATGACGCGAAAGTGAATCTTATTGCTGGCGTTACTAAAAACCTCACTAGTAAAGTTAAAGCGGGCGAGCTAGTTAACTTTGTCGCATCACAAGTAGGTGGCAAAGGGGGCGGTCGTCCAGATATGGCACAGGCAGGCGGTGACCAGCCTGAAAACTTGGGCCAGGCGCTAGATTCGGTTAACGCTTGGTTACAAGATAAGCTATAATTATTTTTGTGTATAACAGTGAGTTTCTGAAGTGACGCAGAAACATGGAATCACTGTCGCTTCCATCGGGTCGTGCCGATGGGTTGGCAAATCTTAATGGATGATGTTCAGTATTAAGGAACAGGAGCAAGAGAATGCTTATTTTGACTCGTCGAGTTGGTGAAACGCTTATGGTAGGTGACGATGTGACCGTTACCGTACTAGGCGTAAAAGGGAATCAGGTACGTATCGGTGTGAATGCACCAAAAGAAGTTTCTGTGCACCGTGAAGAGATATACATGCGCATTCAAGCAGAAAAAGGCGGTCAGCCAGGCTCTGCAGAATAATTGCATAATACGCTTCATAGGAAAAGGTCAGCTTACGCTGGCCTTTTTTGTTTTAAGTGAGTAAATCTTATCGGGCTTTAGCGCAAGTCTATTGTTTCTGGTCTATTTCGACAGAAATGACGCTGTGATGTCTTGCGCTAACGAGCTAGTTAATTTTCTGGGTCGTGCACAGCTTTTTTCTTGTACTATGCCTTCTGGTTGGACGGTTTTTACATCGAGATATTTAGCGCTTTATTCGAGGTTTTGGAGCGTTTTTAAATAACTTAAGTAAGTAATACGAATCAGCGTACTTGGTTTTGAACAAATAAATTCAAAACTTTTTGATATTATTTTTGAAAAATTGACTAAATTATTAAGGCGGGTCAGTTAAAACTGCAATGAAGCTGCGCATATTCAAATGCAAATTAACGAGCATCGTTAAATAAAATTCGGTTTAATTGCTTGTATTGCGAACAAATTACTGGTTTTTTGCTCGAATCGTTTAAAATGGCAGCGGGTGAACAATTTCTTTATAAAAAAGGTTTGACTCAGGCCAATGAATCCGTAAAATGCACCCCGCAGTCAAGGAGAGGTGGGTGAGTGGCTGAAACCAGTTCCCTGCTAAGGAACCATACGCATATACGCGTATCGAGGGTTCGAATCCCTCCCTCTCCGCCATTATTCGTTGGCAGTGACGGCCAACAACAAGTTTTGCGCGTGTGTAGCTCAGCTGGATAGAGTACCTGGCTACGAACCAGGCGGTCGGAGGTTCGAATCCTTCCACACGCGCCATATTGAAAAACCCACCTTTTTAGGTGGGTTTTTTCATTTCTACTCCTTTTATTTTTGTTCTCTCCACTTTCGTCTAAGCGCGCTGTTCAAAATTCAAGCTAAACTTAATGTGTCTAACAGCAGTAAAGCGCGAGGTACGCTATGGCACATCCATCTACTACTTTTCGATTTTTAGCAGAACCTACCGACGTAAACTTTGGCGGTAACGTTCACGGTGGCATGCTCTCTATAACAGCTTAATGAAATGGATTGACCAAGCAGCCTATGCCTGTGCCGCGCAGTGGTCCAAATGTTACTGCGTCACGGTGTCTGCCAATGGCATACGTTTCATAAAACCTATAAAAGTAGGCCAGCTAGTTGAGATAACCGCATCGTTGGTACACACTGGTGCGTCAAGTATGCATATCTATGTTGTGGTTAAATCGGGCGACGCCACGGAAAACACTACGTCTGTCGCAAATCGCTGTTTTATAACTTTTATGGCGGTGGACTGTGAGGGAAACCCAGTAAATGTGCCTGCTTACGTACCCGAGGATGAACGACATATGCAGTTAGATTTATACCAGTCCGCATAGATAATCACTCACTCAGCGAGAGTTAAAATGTTCGTAATCGCGGCGTTTTACCGTATGTATAGTTGAGCTACATCAAGGTGACACAACAAAGATTACGGACATTTTAAACTCGCCCTTTGG
>NZ_JAFLMX010000180.1:0-9955 GCF_017849675.1 Alteromonas sp. AO-Serp | reverse complement strand
GTTCTAGTAATGGACCTGACAAGATATTCGCCATCACCACATCGGCTTCTAGTTCAGGTTGGTCTTCAGGAAGGTATACATCCAGACGGTCTTCAACGCCGTTGCGGCGCGCATTTTCTTTCGTTGCCTGAAGGGCTTGTGGGTCAATATCAATACCAATAACGCGCTTAGCACCCAATTTCAACGCTGCCAGCGCTAATATTCCTGAGCCACAGCCAAAATCGACCACGGTTTTATCTGTCATATCTATGCCGTCTAGCCAGCGCAAGCAAAGCGCTGTGGTAGGGTGCGTGCCAGTACCAAAGGCAAGCCCAGGATCTAACATTACGTTAACGGCGTTTGGATCGGGAACATCGCGCCAGCTTGGGCATATCCACAAGCGCTCGCCAAATTGCATGGGATGGAAGTTATCCATCCACTCTCGCTCCCAGTCTTTGTCTTCAAGTGGCTCAAGCTTATATTTAAAATCAGGGCCTAAGACTTTGGCTTTACCCAAGCGCTGAAGGATGCCTTTCATATCGGCATCAGCTTCAAATAAGCCGACGACTTGTGTATCGGGCCACAGTAACACTTCACCCGGCTTGGGCTCGTACATAGGGGTGTCTTTCGCATCCACATAGGTCACTGCTTGTGAGCCGTTGGCCGTTAGCATGTCGCCTATTGATTCTGCATGTTCAGAGGAGGTATTAATTCGAAGTTGTAGCCAAGCCATAGTTATCGTTCATTGAGACCTTTGCGCTTTATTGTACCTTTGCTTGGCAGTAAACAAAATGCAGGCAAGCGAAAAGCTTTCAGTAAATGAGAGCGCGATGCTTACAGAGGCATGATCAAATCTAACCACTTTGGTTTTCAACAGGCTCTCACGTACTCAATAAAACTTGGCTGCTCAATTGATTACGTAAGCCTCGAGAAAAACTAACCTTTTGTCGACTGGTGAAATTCTAATATAAGTTTATATTATGAGAAGGGTATCGTTTAATTTATAGTCTGGTTCATCTGTTGTATGCGCGCACTTTTATCTGCTGTTTGTTTACTGTGTTTTATCATACCGCTTAGCGCGAAAGAGCTAGATGTGGTTGTAGGCTGGAACAAGCCTCCATACGTTATTTCACAAGAGCACACCGGCTTTGAAGTTGACTTGGTGCGGGCGATCCTTGCTGAAATGGGATATGGATTGTCGCCTATTTATGTTCCTTTCGGGCGTACGGCAAGGTTATTAAAAGATGACGCAGTTGACATTGGACTTACCCTTAATCCTGCACACACGGTCGATCAAAGCATTTTATCTGAGCCATATATTATCTATCAGAACGTCGTGGTAACACGGGCAGACAGAGAACTGACGATAGACAGTATCGACGATTTGAAAGGTAAAAGCGTCATTGCTTTTCAAACCGCTCAATCGGTATTAGGTGAGGACTTTGGGCGAACTCTTGCATCGCAAACTACCTATATAGAAATGGCACGACAAGATCGTCAAGTGGACATGCTGATGCGCGGCAGTGTCGATGTTGCCATTCTCGATAGAAATATTTTCAACTACTTCAAATCTGCAAACAGTGCTTATGCCGAAGACGCAACCGTCTTTCATGAGCTTTTTCCTATATCGCCTTACAGTGCTGCGATCCCCGACCCAGCGCTAAGAGCCAAGTTCAACGCCACCCTTCGGCTATTTATTGAAGATGGGCGGTATCAGTTACTGCTTGATGAATATAAGCTCGATAACCTCCTTCATAAGCTTCCCGTAGCGGAAACGGCAAAATAATTCTTAGACAGTGAACTATTTCTGATCCAACGTATAAGAAACTAACATTACGTTACCTTCTATTGCAGTCAAACGCTGCATAATAAGAAGGAGTAACAGGCGCTAGGATCATACGTTAAGGAAAGGTTTATGTTGAAACAGGGTTTTTTGCTGGCCGTAGTCGTGCTATGCACTGCATGCGTGTCTCAAGCAAATCATACAGATAAGATTGAGCAATGGTTAGATAAGCCTGCTCACGTTCAGGCGCAAGCTATTGCGAGTGGCGAAACGACATCTGCTGAGCTCGTCAGCGGTTATCTTGCGCGAATCGAACGACTAGATGGAAAGGTAAATAGCGTCTTAGCGTTGAACCCTAACGCGCTGACCGAAGCGAAGGCCATCGATAAACAACTAGCGAATGGCGAGACGCTGGGCCCTCTGGCAGGTATTCCCGTACTGCTAAAAGATAATATAGAAAGTGCAGAGATGCCCACCACAGCCGGCTCAATGGCGCTTATTACTAATGACACTGGTCGCGATGCGCCTATCGTAGAAAAACTGAAAGCGGCAGGGGCAATTATTTTGGGTAAAACCAATTTGTCTGAATGGGCAAACTTTCGCTCTGAATCCTCTATCAGCGGCTGGAGTGCAGTTGGCGGGCTTACCCGAAACCCGCATATGCTATCAAGAAGTGCTTGTGGCTCGTCATCGGGCTCGGGCGCTGCCATGTCACTTCGCCTCGCGTCACTTGCCGTGGGCACCGAAACCAATGGTTCTATTATTTGTCCGGCATCCATAAACGGGGTAGTCGGCTTTAAACCAACCGTGGGCTTGCTTTCCAGAACTCACATAGTGCCTATTTCTTTCAGTCAGGACACCGCAGGACCAATGACGTCTAACGTTCAAGACGCCTGGCTAATGACGGCAATCATGGCGGGCCCTGATGCAAGCGATAACGCGACACTAGACGCAGAGTCTCACCGCCCTTCTATGCCAACATCTTCAATGCTGGCTACAGATTTAAAAGGCAAGCGTATTGGTGTGGTTAGGTACCGCCAAGGCGATAACCCTCATGTGCTGGCTGTTTATGAAAGCGCGTTAAAGCAGCTTAAAGCATCGGGCGCGACGCTGGTGGACATCAGTGACTTCTCTCAGCCAGATTCATTTTGGGCCGACTCTTATAATGTTCTGCTGAGTGAGTTCCATCATAGTATTAACGAATACTTGTCGGGGTCTCCAGCAGAGCTTCCTGCAAGGAACTTGTCTGAGCTTATCGATTTCAATAACAAAACAGAGCGCGAGTTAGCGTTATTCAATCAAGACATTTTCGAAAAATCGCTCGCGTCGGCAGCCATTGACAGCGAAAAATATCAAAATGCACTGCGCCTTATTCAAGACACGGCGGGCAAAAATGGTATTGATACGTTGTTAGCAAAGCACAATGTTGATGTACTAGTTGCGCCCTCAAACAGCCCTTCTTTTTTAATAGACGGTGTATATGGTGACCATTCGCCAGTCGGTTTTATCGGTATCGGGTATTTGGCCGCAATTGCAGGATATCCGCATCTCACAGTGCCCGCTGGACAGGTGAAAGATCTTCCTGTGGGAATTAGCTTTATTGGTGGAAAGTGGCAAGACGAAAGCGTGTTGAAAATAGGTAGAGTCTTTGAAGCAAAATACGGCTTCTTCATTAAGCCTGGCCTTCTGCCTACACGTTTTGACAACCCAGCGCTAAAAGGTATCGAAGACGGAATTGACGTAGTTCGCTAGCGGGAAATGAGGATACATAATCGTATTTCGCCTCAACAGAAACGAAAAAAGCCCTTGGTTTAACTCAAGGGCTTTTGAACGTCTTTTCTTTCGATTGGTTAGCCAGGCTTTTTCACCCAAGCGCTACACCAGCCATCAGCGTTAACAAGCTTATTAGGGAAAATGTTACAAGGGCGGTGTTGTTCGCCATCGGCGCCCTGCACGTACATGCAGTTTGCGCATTTTGCACCTTCAACAGTTGACGACGGTGTGTAGTTCAGTGCTTTTGCAGTAGGGTCATCAGCGCTCAATTGTTCTTGAGCCTGAGCACGTAACGCTACACCACCTAATGTAAGACCGATAACTGTCGAGCCAGAAAGCTTTAAAAAGTCACGGCGATTTACAGATTTCATAACATTCTCCTTAAGAGATAGAAACGATAATGATTCTTTTTTATTCAGTGCCTTAAACGCAAAAACCTGCCCAAAGAGGCAGGTTTTGTTTCATGTTTAAATACTATCTCTTTTTGAAAAAAGATCGAACGAAATGTCGCATTTTCGCTTGATCCAGATTAAATAAACTTCAGAGTTACAACCTTAAGTATTGAATGTAAGACCGTTGGACAGTTTATTAGTTCACTTCACGGTTAACTTTACATCGGGCTTTGCATACGCAAATTGCGCAATTCGTTGTGTGCTGTGGTAGCTGTCTAGGCCTGAGATACAGGCCGTTTGCGCTTGCTCTATATCTGCATAGCCGTCTGAATCTATTATTTGCTCAGGAACGTAGAGCTCCTGGATTTCGCCGATAACCATTTCGGTTTCATTAAGCAAAGTAAAATGCTGTGCTACTTTTAAGCCCATTTTAATTTCACTTTCTTTGACATACGGCGCACTGAAGGACTCACTGATCTGCGCGGTTAACCCAACGGCTTCAAATTCACTTTCATCTGGCGCATAGCGGGCTGATGTTTGGTGGGCTTTGTCGACCCAGTCAACAGCCACGTGATTTAGCGTATAAAAGCCCTGCTGTTTTATATTGCTCAACGTATCTCGCGTGACGGTATGTGGACGCATGATCATGCCAATGAGAGGCGGGTTTGCACCGACATGAACAATAGAGCTCACTATAGCCAAATTGTTTGTAACGCCGTTTGTTGTACCCACCAAAGTCGCCGATTTAAAACCAGACAAACTATTAATTAGGTTTGCGCGGTAGCGCTGTGCAAGGGCGTCTATATCACCGCGGGTAAACTGCTTAGTCATTCTCTCTTTCTGCCTCTATCTGAATGTCATCACCGTGCTGATAAGCAGTAAGCTCAATGGGCTGACAACACACTTGGCAGTCGAGCACCTGTACTTGGCCAACATCGTTAATTTCATCTATTTCAACATCATTTGGAGCCATGCAGTAAGGACAGGAAAAGCCCATGGAACGAGTTAAACTCATATTTAAATGCCTTTGTAATCACTAATGCTATTTGTTACGTAATGCAAAGACGAGTGGATTTTCTTTTAGACACGCCCCTTGTATCTGATTTTAAGAGAAAAGGACAAGACTGCCATTTGACGCTTATGAGTAATCAGAAAACTGGGTGCACAAATAATAGATGTGATAGACGAAAAAGGTGACCTTGTGGCAAATAAAGTCGGTCAATGCCCGTGCTGTAATAGAGAAACTCGCCTTACTTACCATCATCTTATACCGCGAAAAATGCACAGGCGTACCTATTTTAAAAAGCACTTTAGCAAAGCGGAGCTTCAGGACGGCATTTACATTTGCAGACAATGTCACAGCGGTATACATCGATTTTATGATGAGATGACGTTGGCCAAACACTACTTCAATTTGCAGCGTTTATTGGCAGATGCGCAGCTTTCTTCGTTCTTTCATTGGGTGTCTAAACAGCGCGTACGCGTGTAAAAGTACACGCTGTGCACTATTAGCAGCAGATGTGATACCCAATCGCGGAGGATTTAATTTGATTCGCGTGGCTGTATAAATATACACTATTGGTGTTTTCATAGCCAAAGATACCTCATGCGAAAAGATTTACCGCCACGTTATTACCTTACACACTTTCACGAGTTCCTTGGGTTCTTTGAGAGTGCTAGCAGGGCGCTTCTAAGTGACGAAGCCACTGACTTTGTTAGGCGTTTTAAAGCGTTAGACGATGACAAACAGTGTATTGTTGTGCGCGCTGCAAATCGCAAGTATGCAGTGATTGACAGGACGCAGTTCAATTATAGCGAAATCGCTGTGCCACAAGAGCAAATAGATTGGCTTACCGACAACGGCTGGTTTGGTGACCTTACCCACGCTTCGCTTAATGACATCGCTGGTGTCTTGACCAAAGATGCTCTGCTTGAGCTACTTGCTGAATACGGCAGTATTCAGGGGCTCGCATCTCTCACCAAGCCTAAACTCGTGACGTTGCTTAATGAACATATCGAAGCTAGAGGCTGGCCAGAGCGTTTTTCGCTAGATAACTACTTAGTGTGCTTGTTCGACGATGCACTTCGCTATTTGCTGTTTATCTATTTTGGTAACACCAAAAGCCGCCTAAATCAGTTTTCTATGCGCGATTTAGGTGTAATGAGAACCCGTTCTGATTCCGTAACGGATACGGCGCGTTTTGAAACTAAAAGCGACGCCCGAGCGTCATGGTTTTACGCCAACCATTACAGCCAGTTAGCTTTTTATAACGATGATATGTTGCTTGCCATTGCCGAAGGTGAACTGCCCATTACAGAAGGTGTGTCGGCATGTTTTTATCGCGACCAGTTTCTCTATGCACTAGGCCTAAAAGTACTGATGTTTGATAGAGCGAAAGGGCTAGAAGTATTGAAAGCGGCGCAAAGCGATAAGGCAAAGGAAAAGTGGTTAAGAGAGAACTACAAGGACGGAAATGAAAATAGTGTTAAACAGACCCTTGAAGAGATAATTGATAATCCGCAATCGGATACGCTGCTAGCATTTGCAGAAGATTTCTATGCCCGTAAATACCACAAAAAACGCACCAGTAAGGTTACCGATATGCTTCGCAATGCTAGCCGTACACTGGATATTGACGTAAGCCAAAACCAACAGGTTGAGCGTGGTGTGCTGGCGTATTATGCAAGGCACGGCATTGAAGGTTGGCGCACGGAAAACCGATTATGGCGCAGTTTGTTCGGCCTTACCTTTTGGAGGCAACTTTACGAAGAAGACACGCTGGTTACGGAGTTTGATCGCAGACCGTTATCGCTTAAACAGAATAACTTTTACGCCAAGTTTGAACACAGTATTGAAGCGTTGTTACAGGCGCTTGATAGCAAAGAAAAACTGCGTTTTCATATTCACAAAATGGCCACGATGCACTATGGCAAAGTGAATAGCCTGTTTATGTGGTCTAGTCATTTGCTTACGCCTATAGAAGCGCTAATTGAGCATGGTTCGCTAGATTCTATTTATGCTTTACTTCGCATGATGTGCAAAGACTTTGAGAGCCTCCGAGATGGCTTCCCCGATATCATGGTATTTGACGGCGCACTTCGCTTTGAAGAAATCAAAGCGCCTGGCGATCAGCTTCGCCGAAATCAGCTGGTTTCAATTCAACGTTTGCAGCAAGCTGGATTTGACGTTGCGGTAACAACAGTGAAATGGATACGCGACCCAGCACAGCCTTATGTTGTGGTAGATATAGAGACCACTGGGGGAAACAGCAGCTACAACCGGATTACCGAAATAGGTATGGTAAAACTTGTTGGTGGGAAAGAGGTGGACAGGTTTCAAACCCTGTTAAATCCGCAGCGCCGCATTCCTAGCAACATTACCCGCCTTACTGGTATTTCGGATGACATGGTGGCAGATGCTCCGCTTTTTGCTGAAGTAGCGGAACACGTGGCAAATTTCACCGAAGACGCTGTGTTCGTGGCTCACAACGTAAACTTTGACTATGGGTTCATCAAGCAAGAGTTTGCAAGACTAGAGCAAAGTTTCAGGCGACCCAAAATGTGTACCGTTCGCGAAATGCGTCGCACCTATCCTGGGCTGCCTTCTTACTCGCTGGCAAACTTAACAAAGCATTTTCACATAGAAATGGAGCAGCATCACCGCGCGCTGAGCGATGCGAAAGCCGCCGCCGAGTTGTTGAAGCTAGCGTTTGAAAAAGACGATGAGCAAGTGAGCGTTTAAGTCGGCCACTAATTGTTTGTAAGTTTAGCGTAGTTGAACTGAACAAAATGAGCCGAAAATAAGTATGTAGTGGGGTTAAACAGGCATATTGAGATGTAAGAAATGGCATTAACTGAAGAACAAGAATCACGTGTAATTGAAATGGCGTGGGAAGACCGTACGCCTTTCGAGGCAATAGAGCGTTTATACGGGCTGCCTGAAAAAGATGTGATAAAGCTTATGCGTAAAAATCTCAAACAGAAAACCTTCAAGAACTGGCGAGAGCGCGTGTCGGGTAGAAAAACCAAACATGCCAGCCTGCGCCCTGAAGGTGTGGACAGAGGATACTGCCCCTCTCAGTACAAATTTAAAGGCGCTAATAAGTAGCGTGTAGAAACCTTTCCTATAGAAGCGGAACGGCCTTACGTTGTCGCTGCCTTTATTTTTTGGGAGGCGAAATAGTAGTAATCGGCAAAAGAAACGCAGTTAACTGCTGCCGCATGGGGGTAGGAAAAACGATCGTGTTTTCTGATTGCAAAATACTCTTAGCGTGGTGAACCTGACGCAATAGATTTTGATAGGTGGCGTCATTTTGCTGAATCGCTTCTACCTTGTTCATGACAAGCTCAATGAACTCTGCAGGAGAAACGTCTGTATGTTGTTTGATCTCAAACGCCAGTGCCTTTAGCACGTAGGCTTCCCACTCCTTTCTATAACTGTCTTTCAGCCGTTCCGGGTAAAGCGTTAAGTCAGATATATCTTGCGCTAAGTCTACGATATCGAGAGGATCATCAAAAAGGACACGAAACGCAAGCAGCGCTTCATCGGAGAGTCGGGAAATGGGAAGTTTTTCTTTGAACTGAGCGTAACGGCTGGGCACAAGAACACCTTCAAATTACGATTATTAGAGTTAAACAATACGAGCTTTAGAGCTTCGTTAAACTAAATTTTAATAAACTCAACTTTAAGTTTAAAGCTCAAGAGATTAAAAATACGTAATCTGCGGCAATTGAACTCACAATGGCGACAAGCCGTAACTTATTATGCACTGTTAAAGTGTGTACGCGTTCTTGCTGTTTGGCCCATCGTTTGATGGGCCTTTTTTATGTGGAGTAGGCGCTTCGTTTCATTCAACTATCGAAGGAGAGTTTTACTCCTGCCAGTAATCGACTGACGCTATCTACCACATCAGCTCTTATAAACCATTCAACATCATGCTTCTCAGATAGCACGCCACTAAATTCCAGAGAGCCGCCGTGACCTGTTCCTAGAAAGTCTTCAATTAATTCAGCGCGCTCACCAAAACTACTGTCTATATAGGAATAGTAAGCAAAATATTCGATAGGATATGATGTGTTAAAAGCGCTTGCAGCGAATTCGCCGCTGGTGCCCACTACAACTTTCGCAGCACTTTCATCAATACGCTGCACTAATTCAATGAACGCGGTATCTTGTTCATTAATACGTAATCGATATTCTGCCCGGGCAAACGTACCGTTCAGCATTCTTTCAAAACTGGCTTCGTAGCTATGTCGTTGTCCCATCTTGGCCGAATATTCAATTTCGAAATACTCGTCCTCTCCGCCAATATTAAAGGCTTCAGATGCTTCAGCATTTGCAAGTTGACCAACGACTATTTCAATGGCGGTGTCGTTTTGCAATTGCCTCACATGACGTACCCCCGTTATCCAACCATCTTTCGACAAGCCGGTGGAAGAAACACGCCCTTTGTAAGTTGGAATAACGCCTAACTCAGTTTTCCCCGAATCGGTTTCATGCCTTAGGTACAGTCGCCGCGCGTAGAGATAATCAGTGTTGTCGCTGCCGAATGTATTGTGGCTTGATGAAAAGTCATCGCCAGTCACCACAAAGCTGTTTATTGACCACGCAGAAGTGATGACAAGAGAGGGATAGTAACGCAGTCGATATTGTTCGCGGCTTGGGCGGTTGGAACGATTATCGTAACGAACTTGAATATCTAGCTTCTGTGAGAAGGTGGGCGCTATTTGTTCTGCCTGCGCGTTAGTTCCTGCAATGGCTATCAGCGGTAAAATAAACAAAAAAAGATTTCGCACCTGTTTAACCTTAAACAACATGATTAAGTAGTTTATACATTAAATCTTTTTATACCAATCCGCATAGATAATTGCCCACTCAGAAGGCGCTGGCAAGTTTCCTAGCGAAGCGTGGGAATGCAGGAATGGCTCTTCCCTTTTAAATTCCCAGAATGAAGCTAGGAAGCTTGCCAGACCTTCCCGAAGGGCGAGTTTAAAATGTCCGTACTCTTTGTTGTGTCACCTTGATGTA
>NZ_JAFLMX010000026.1:0-20833 GCF_017849675.1 Alteromonas sp. AO-Serp | reverse complement strand
GTCAAGTATTCCATTAGCCCTTTACGACGCTCTAACCCTAAAGTGTTTAATACATTAGGCTTAAGTACGTCGGCGTCCACAAGAAGTACGGTTTTATCCTGCTCCGATGCGATACTCATCGCCAGGTTGGTTGCAGTGAATGTCTTCCCTTCAGAAGGGCGACTACTGGTAACCATAATAATGTTCGGGTTGTGAAGGGTTTTCGCTAGTGAACCAAAAGCATTTGCTAAAAGCTTACGCTTTATTTCTCGGTACTCTTCATTAATTTGTTTTCTCTCACCGTTAAGCGAAATATGTCCGTTCTTATCAAGTCGCACGAAATCAATAACAAACTCGTCAAGTGGAGTTTTTTTATTGATAAATTCCTTTTCTTCAGCAATTACGGTTTCAACAGGAAGCTCTGCGGGTGCAGGTTTGTCAATTGATACCTTCGACTCTTCAGGCGCGTTTGAATGACTAGCGTCTTCAATTTTTTCTGTAGACGAAGTCTTATGACTTGCTGCTTTCGCCTCTTTTTGTTTTTGAAGTGCC
Organism: Alteromonas sp. AO-Serp; assembly: GCF_017849675.1. Classification (NCBI taxonomy): domain Bacteria; kingdom Pseudomonadati; phylum Pseudomonadota; class Gammaproteobacteria; order Alteromonadales; family Alteromonadaceae; genus Alteromonas; species Alteromonas sp. AO-Serp. The sequence continues at coordinate 20,302 of NZ_JAFLMX010000026.1, read as the reverse complement.
TTCTCAATTGTATTTTTCATTAAAGAAGCCCTCCGAATAAATCTATATTCATAATTTCAGCGGCGACCAAGGCACCGTACATTGCCAAAATAGTACCACTGGAAAGCAGAAACACTAAAAGACGGTTTCTGTTTGTTTTATTTATCTGCTCAATGTTCAAGTGGGTTACAGTACCCCATATAGGATAATCAGACACATTTAGTAACTGCTTAGGCCTAATCAAGATAGGATTAAGTTGACTAATAAGAAATGCAATGCCGATTCCTGTGCCGAAACCTATAATTAACACGGCGGTGTAAAAAATGAGCCTGTTTGGGCCTGAAGGGCGCTTGGGAAGAAGCGGTGGCTCTATAATTCGAAATTGAAGGTCTTCTGCTGACACGTCAGCCCTTCTTGATAAGTCTGCTGATTCACGGCGCGATAGAAGCTCTTCGTATTTTTGCTTGGTTACACCGTATTCTCTGTTAAGCGCCGAAGATTCAGCCTCTATTTGCGGGATAAGATCCACTTTGCTCTCTAACCCTGCTATTTTGCTTTGCAAGTCGCTCTCTTTTACTCTTAGAGATGCTATTTGACTTTCCAATCTACTAGCTTCTAACTTTATTTCTCTATTCAATTCAGAAAGTGGTTGATTCTGCTCATCGCCATCAGCAGTGAGAAATGCTTCAATTTCTTTACTGCGAGACTCCTCTAGGCTCTCTAAGAGAGCTTTGGTCTCAATAACATCAGGATGAAGGTCTGTGAAGCGAAGGGTCAGTCTATCGAGCTCTTCCTCTAAAGACTTTATACGCTCGTCATAGCGAGTACTTAGAACAGGTTCGTCACGATTAGTCACGCCAAAGCTGTCGTTTTGTTTGGAACTGCTAATTTGACCCTTAAGAGTCTCTGCTTGTTGCTGAGCTTGTCGAATTTGAAGGCGAGTCGCCTCAAGCTCGTCATTCAAACCTTGAAGGCTGGAGTAATAGGTCCCTGCTAATGGCAGTATATCGTTGTACTGACGTTTGAAATTCGCAAGCCTTTGCTCTGCCTCAGTAAGGCGAGACTCATATTCTGCAATTTGCTCATCTAAAAAGCGCCCAGCCGTATCAGTATCTTTTCTGTTATTTCCCAAAGCGCCTTCGACAAATAGATCAAGTGTTTCTTGGACTACTCGCTGCGCAGTGGATGGTTCCTCGTTAGAAAAAGAGATATTATAAATATTGTCTCTACCAGTTGATGATAGCTGGATGTCCTTGGTTAGGTTAGTCACTAACGTTTCGAACTCTGCTTCTGTTGTTGTCGTTATATCGAGGTCACTCTCACGTGCAATCTTTTCAACATTGCTCCTACTAAGCAACGTTTTGGCCATCATCTGAATTTCTTGGTCAGGATTCGTTTGAATTGCTAGGCCTCGCAGTAGAGGCTGCAAAACCGAGCGAGTATCAACGAACACTTGGGCTTTTGATGAGTAGACATCTGGAAGGCTGGCAACATACACAAAGCCAACTGGACATATGAGCCATGAAAAAATAATTACGTAACGCTTTTTAATCCAAACCCCTTTAATGTAGTCAAGGACTTGGACTAACGTTTGTTGTAAATCCTGCATTTTATTATTTGTTCCGTTTACTGCTTTACAACTAGAACCAAGCTTCTGGAATGATCACGATATCACCAGGTAGCATATCGACATTTTTTGATATATCACCATCTCTAATCAAATCGTCAATGTTTATTTCGAATGTTTTTTGTTTCCCGTCTACCACTCGAACTAGCTTTGCCCCGTTCCCATCTGCGAATTCCGTTAAACCACCTACGGCTATCATTAAATCCAGTAGCGTCATGTGCTCGGAATAGCTAACTGCGCTTGGGTTTGTAGCCTCACCAATCACACGAACCTGTTCACTTAAAGGGCCAGTGAAGTTGTTTACACTAACTGTGACTCTCGGGTTATTTATGTAGGTTGAAAGTTGCTCTTCAATTTCTCTAGCGAGCATCGTAGGGGTTTTACCTGCTACATCAATGTCCTCAACCAGTGAAGTTGTAACCTTGCCATCCGGTCGTACTATGAAATTGCCTGAGACTTCAGGGTTTCGCCAAACAAATATGGTTAAAGAGTCCCCAGGACCAATTAAATATTGATATTCATTAACATCGGTAGTTAGCGATGAACGAGTCGTTGCTTCGGGCAACACGGCAGTATTACTACAGCCATTGAGACCAATTATTAGAAGTGGAGCACAGCACGTTATTAGTTTTTTAAAGCGGAACATAAGAGATCATCCTACACTCATTATGGTTAATTTATGGCTTTTGTCGTTTACCCTACGGTAAATGTCACTATAATGCCAACAACAATTGTAGTCTATTGGAATAAATCCCTTTATGATGGGAAAAACGCCGCAGTTTTAGGGGGCCAGGGGTGGCAGTAAACAAGCGCAATCAAAATAAACGCTCAAATATACTAGTAATAACAGAAGCGTTGCTCATTGCTTACATGGGCTATATTTCTCATTTTATCCTTACGCAAATTGGTATGTCGCCGAATGTGACGGTGGAAAAACTGATAATCAACGTAGGAATGCTTACAGTTTCAATATTGTTATGTTCGTTATCCGTTGGGTTGTATGAAGCGAAGTTAAGAGAAACTTTCCGAGGTATTATCCGTCGCATATTCGTTAGCGTGGGACTGAGTTATTTTTTAGTCGAAGTGCTAAGTCGAGCATTTTTTGATGACTTGGTCATGGATTCTTATTTCCTGCCAGCATCAGTTTGTTCAATTATTATAACCTTAGTTGTTTTCAGGTATTTCACAAACCGTCTCGGCTTGTTGGGCCTAGGGAAAGTGCGCATATTAGTCCTTGGGGCAGGGGAAAGAGCTTCAATTATTGAAAAGCGTATGCGCAGAGATGTGGATAGAATTGGGTTTGAGCTTGTAGGGTTCATCCCAATTCCAGGAGACAATCGGGAAGACGGAATTCGAAAAGAGAAGATTATTCATCTTAAGGTAGACGAGAGTTTTCAGCAGTTCATTGCAGATAATGAAATAGAAGAAATAGTCATTGCTTGCGACCAACGTCGTGGAACGCTTCCTGTAGAAGTGCTTTTTGACTGCAGGCTGAGAGGGATTGAAGTTACCGAGCTTTTAGATTTCATGGAGCGAGAAACAGGGCAAATAGTGGTAAACCTGATGTACCCGAGTTGGGTCATTTATTCCAATGGATTTCAGAGCCAGAATTATTTGCGAGACGCGCTAGATTACACTCTCAACGCGTTCCTAGCGTTCATCATATTCCTCTTTGTTTGGCCAATTATGCTGATTACCGCGTTCATTATCTATTGCGATGATGGCAGACGTACAGGTGTGTCCGTTTTCTATAAACAAGAGCGAGTGGGGTTAAACGGAAAGCTTTTCAAAATAATTAAATTCAGAAGTATGCGACCTGATGCAGAAAAAGATGGCGCTAAATGGGCAAGCAAGAATGATGATCGCGTTACTCGTATTGGCCACTTTATTAGAAAGTACCGCGTAGACGAATTACCACAGCTTTTAAATGTGTTTAAAGGTGAAATGGCATTTATCGGACCTCGTCCAGAGAGACCTCAGTTTGTAGAGCAGCTTGTACGCGAAGTGCCCTATTACAATCAGCGTCATAACGTTAAACCAGGTTTAGCTGGCTGGGCACAGCTCAATTACCCTTATGGCGCCAGCGTAGAAGACTCTATGGAAAAGCTTAAGTTCGATCTTTATTATGTAAAACACCAAAGTTTGCTGTTAGATATTTTGATACTTATCCGTACGGTTGAAATTGTACTGTTTGGCAAAGGGCGATAATCATGAAGCTAGATAATCGACTCAATGCCATGACAGTAGATGTGGAAGACTACTTTCAAGTTTCTGCTTTTGAAGGCGTAGTAAACAAAAGCGATTGGGATTCGATCGGCTTGAGAGTGGGAGATAATACCCATCGCCTTCTAGATTTGTTTGCTCAAAATAACGTTAGATCGACATTTTTTACGTTAGGCTGGGTGGCGCAGCGCTGCCCAGATGTTATCAAACGGATAGTAAGTGAAGGTCATGAGCTGGCAAGCCACGGATTAGCGCATCAACGCGCTACAACGATGACCGAGCAAGAGCTTTTCAATGATATTAAGCAAAGCAAAGAGATTCTTGAAGATATAGGCGGTGTGGCGTTAAAAGGCTATAGAGCTCCGAGTTTTTCAATTAACGATTCGAACACGTGGGCGTACGATATCCTAAAGGAGCTCGGCTTTGTTTATTCTTCTAGTACTTATCCAATCAACCACGATCTCTATGGTGTACCAGATTGGCCGCGCTTTAAATACAAACGTGAGAATGGTCTGATAGAGATTCCAATACCAACAGTTCGTAAGAAAGGAACAAATATTGGGATTGGTGGTGGCGGTTATTTTCGTCTTTATCCTTATTGGTTATCTAAACGCCGTATTACTGAATTCATGCAATCTGAAAGTGCGCCATACAGTTTCTATTTTCATCCTTGGGAGATAGATGCGGATCAACCAAAATTTAGTTCTGCACCGTGGAAGTCTAAAGCTCGCCACTACATCAACTTGTCAAGAATGGAAGGCAAAGTAGAAAAGCTGCTTAAAGACTTTAACTGGGTAACAATGCAGCAAGCCTACGATATAAAATAAGCAGAAGAACTTTCGGGTTAAGCAGTAAGGGCAAGGAACTACTCATGAGTAACAGTGAAGCTCTAGAAACAAATGGAAACGGGCGAAATACTTCCCCTCGAGAAAGTAAAACCTTTTACTTAAGCGGCCTGGCCTTAATACTCTTTTGGATAGTTTTTTGCTGGCAAGGTATTACTACTGCTATTCAAATTTGGTATGGGAATGAGATATTTAATCACGGTTTTTTTATCATTCCCGGTGCTCTTTATCTTATCTACTTTAAACGTAAAACACTTCTTGCCTCACCCATAAAAACGGCTCCATTAGCACTTGTTATTATAGTGCCTGCGTTACTGCTGTACGTCATTGGCATTGCCGGAGACGTTCAGTTGTTTCTTCATACGGCTACTTTTGTACTTTTGCCTGCCATGATATGGCTGATTTTAGGAACGTCAGCGGCGAAAACCATTTTATTTCCGCTCACTTTTATGTTGTTCAGTATACCTGTCGGCGAACAGTTAATTCCTTATCTTCAGGAGATTGCCGCAGACGGCTCAGTAGCTCTTTTACGACTAACGGGTGTGCCGCTCTTTCGCAGCGGCCTCTACATTGATATTCCTCAAGGCCGCTTTTTAGTCGCAGAAGCGTGCTCTGGAGTAAGCTTTTTTATAGCTAGCTTTGTGATTGGAAGCTTGTACGCATATCTCAATCTGAATTCAGTGAAGAGAAAAGTCTCGTTTGTGGTAATTTCGCTTATATTTCCTATTCTGGCCAACATAGTAAGGGTTTACGGAATTATTTTGATAGCCTACTGGACTGATATGGAGCACGCGGCTGGCGCAGATCATTTAATTTATGGGTGGTTTTTCTTCGCGTTCGTTATTGTTTGTCTTTTAGGAATAGGCGAGCTTATGCGAGATGCCGCGCCCCTCGAAAACCCTCCTGCTACAGTTAATCCTAAGTTTCAAATACACAGACTAACCGTTGCTTTGACACTTGTATTATTTGTGGCTTTTGGCGCATGGAAAACCAACATAGCCAACGCTAATCACTCGGCAGTAATTACTTCGTCTGCACTGTTAAACGATATTGAAAAACACACTTGTGGCACCATCAGTTGGACACCTCTAATCATCAATCCTGATGATGAACGAGAAGGCTTTATCAATGATTGTCGTGTTAAAGTTTATTCTGCTTGGTTCAGTGAGCAGGACAATGAATTAGTTAGTGACTTGCATCGCAATTTTGACCCAGAACGTTTTTCTTTAGAAGGAACTGAGATACTAAACGTTTCAGGAAATACATTTACTGTCTTTAATGTGGTATCTCTTAGGGGCGAGAAGTTAAAAATAGTTCGATGGTACGAGATAGATGAGCACCTTTTTACCAGTAAAATACCGGCTAAAGTTTTCCAAGTAAGAAGTGTTCTTTTTGGTAAAGAGAGCGGTGGCAACCTTTGGATCCTCGCTACTTTAAGTCAAGACGCAGAGCAGTTGAGAGAGTCAATTGCGAGTATCACAAGTAAGAATAAAAAATGAAAAAAACGTTATTGCTAACTGAGAATTTCCCTCCTAAGGAAGGTGGAAGTGGCCGATGGTTTTGGGAGCTTTATTCACGTCTCCCTAATGACAAAGTGCTTATAGTTGCAAATGATACACCGGAAGGTCGCGAATTTGATAAAACTCACGAGCTAGATATTGTTCGCATTGAGCTTGAAAGCACCGAATGGGGACTAGCAAGCACTAAAGGACTGGGGTTTTACTGGGAAACCATTCGCAAAGTACTTAAACTCGTTAAAGAGCATGGTATCGAGGAGGTGCACTGTGGAAGAGTTATTCCCGAGGGAGTGATAGCCAGAGCACTAAAGCTTTTAGCGGGAGCGCGATATAACTGTTTTGTTCATGGCGAGGATGTAGAAACCGCAGCCACAAGTCGTGAGCATAGCCTGCTTGTAAAAAACGTGTGTAAAAACGCGTCTATGCTTATCTGTAATAGTGAAAACACCGCGAATATAGTGCGCAAGCTAGGGTTTGATTCTGGCAGTAAGTGTGAGGTTTTGCACCCTGGAGTAGACACGAGTCGCTTTGAAGTCGCGGCCCCTGATACGTCATTCCGTCAAAAAATGGGATGGTCGGGTAAACGGGTATTACTGACTGTTGGCAGGCTTCAGCGCAGAAAAGGGCAAGACTTCCTTATTAAATCGATGCCGGCACTTCTTAATGAGTTTCCTGATTTATTTTACGCTGTGGTCGGGAGGGGAGAGTGTTACGACGAGCTTATTTCGCTGGTCGACCAGCACGAGCTGCACGACAACGTATGTGTATACCCCGACATGGATGACGAGGCTCTTATCAAATGCTATCAGCAATGTGACATTTTCATTTTGCCGAATAGAACCATAGACAATGATATTGAAGGTTTTGGTATGGTGCTTGTTGAGGCGCAAGTCTGCGGTAAGCCTGTAATTGCGGGAGACTCCGGAGGAACGCGCGAGACCATGAATATAGGTAAGACTGGCCATATTATCGACTGTAGCTCTACAGAAAACTTACTAAATGGGCTTAGTCCTATTCTTAGAAACCGCGAAATTGTTGATGGCGAAGTTGACATAGCCGACTATGCAAAGAACCGATTCAACTGGGATCAGCACGTGGCAAAAGCGAAACGTCTTTTTAAATAGTGACCAAACTATCTGATCTATCAAAAGGGGCACTTCTCTCTGCTGGTGCTAAATTACTTAGTAAGTTTATAGGGCTTATCAGCACGCTTATACTTGCTAGACTATTGACTCCTTCTGACTTCGGTATAATCGCTGCGATAAGCATAGTCCTTTACTTTTTTGATGTGTTTGCCAATGTGGCTACCGAACAATACATCATGCAAAAGAAGCGGCTTCGCATCAGTGAGTTAAATACTGCATGGTCTATCAATGTCGTTTTGAAAAGCTTGATATGTCTCATTTTAATTTGCTTATCAGGTGTAGTAGCAAGCGTACTTAACAAACCTGAGATAACAACAGGGCTGCTGGTGGTGTCACTTGTTTTGCCCCTAAATGCCCTAAAATCCTCGTCACTTTTACAACAAAAGCGGATGGTGCGCTACCAAGGGATTTTTGCGTTGGGCGTGACTGAAAAGCTGATTGCCTTCGTTGTCGTTATCTCATCAGCTATCCTTTTTAAAAGCTTTTGGTCGTTTATTATTGCCGATCTCGTGTCGACTGCGGCAGGCGTTCTTTTAAGCTATTCATGGTTCAAAAAATCACCTCGATTCACCTTTGTCGATTGGCGACAACAATTGAGCTTTTCTGGCTGGATGCTAGGCAAAAATATGGTCGGATATCTGCGCTCTCAAGCAGATACCTTTTTTGTATCTCGTTTATTTTCTGCCAACAGTTTAGGTCAATACAATCTCTCAAGAGAGCTGGCAATGATGCCTGGTCATTACTTTCTAGCTCCCGCTATTGAGCCCATTCTTTCAGCGCTACGTGAAACAGTGCACATAAGGGATTACTTTTTTCAGCAAATCGCTACAGCACTTGTGATAACTTTTTTTATAACTATACCCATCGCAATGTTCCTGTCAGCGTTCGCACAACCAATCACATTGTTGCTATTAGGAGAGCAGTGGGATATGGCTGGGTTATTATTGAGTTGTCTTGCATGGCTCGTTGTGTATTGGGGGGCAGTTTATGTGTTAGAAATTTCGCTAATTGCTCAGGGAAAAGTAAAAGCGTTGTTTGTGTTTGATTCGTTTTCTCTGTTTTGCATTGTGGGGGCACTTATATATGCAGCTGCCATCTCTGCGAACGTGTCAGATATTGCTTTATATAGAGTTACTACAGGCTCTATTACCACGCTTTTGTTGTTTCTAGTGATGTATTTATCACACAAAACACTAGGGTTTATTGTGTCAATGTGGGGAGCATGTGTTTTAGCTCTATCGTTAGCATGCGCAAAGCTTGCTTCTTTTACTGCTAACAGTTTGGTTAATCTTAGCGAACAGACTACGTTACTAGAAATTGTGCTTTACATCGCAACGGCGGGTATTAGCTTTTTTGTGCCTTTGTTAATTGGTCTTGGTTCTGCGCTTTTTGCTTTGAAAGAAACCAAAGTAGCTGCTCAAGTTACCACAATTGTAAAAACGCTATCCGTAGGCTGGAAAAAATAGATACCGTAAATTAAGCAAAACCCCTTTAAACCAATCAGCTTGGTTATTGTTAACTAAAACAGCGGTAGCGCCATCTCTAGCAACAATTCGTCGATTAGTTTCATTGTTTTGAATTACGACGCCTGAAGTGCTTTCATATCTGTATTCGATAGCGTTTGGGTAATGAGTATCCATGAAAATTTGATTGTCTTTCACAATTGTTCCAGGACTGCTCTCTAAAACTATCCCAGCATCAGAAAACGGGTGGCTAGTATTGCTATGTACAATGATATTACCTGCTATAACGCCCCCTGTATTTTGATGAGGCCTGTCGTTCATTCCAAACCCAATTGCTCGGTCTGAGTTTATTATTTTATTCTCCACGACTCGATTGTCTTTGCTGTAGTTCCAGAAATGGATAGCGTGTTCAGCCACGTGTTTTGAGGGGCTAGCAATGTTCTTAAACGTATTATTTTTGACCAGCCAGTGATGAGCGCGGTGCGCGTCTATCCCTCCTATATAAAACTGAGGGCCTATGCCAGACGTATATTCGAAAATACAGTTTTCAATTATTCCATAATCTGAAGTGGGCAATTCCGTTCCTGGTCCTCCAGAAACTTTTACCATTTGTTCATAGCTATTTAGCAGTCTGACATTTGATAAATGGAAGTTATCAGCGTTTTTCTCGGCTCTTACCTGTATCAAATGGTTAGAAGTTTCTTGGAGCGTTAGATTTCGAATGGTTACATGGCTGCCTGAAATGTCGAAGATTATCCCAACGCTTTTAGAGGCCTTCATTCCGTTTCCAGATATAACAACATCGGTAGCATCGTCTGAAGCACCTGAAATCGTCACATTGTTACTGTTTATCTTTAATCGGCGAAAAACTTGATAGGTACCCGGCTTCAACACAATGTGTTTTATTCGCCCTTGATTAAGGTACGACACTGCTTTTTGGAGTTCATCAACATTTTTAACACTTATTGAGTCGTGTGGTTTTGAAAAAGCAGAACATATTGACGCGACAAAAAACAGGGAAAGGAGCAACGTCTTTTTAAAGCTGTCAACAGGTGTCATCTTGCGCTATCCTCTTCTTCCACGTAACCAGTTTGTACCGTCGTTATAAAGCTTATCATTTACCGATATTTTAAAGTTTTAATAAATGAAAAAATACATTGCTTGGCTATCCATTTGTCTGATTCTGTTATTCGGCTCTGCGCTTTACGCATTGGTCACACCTCCATTACTTTTAACTGAAGATAGCGACGACACTTCTCAAAGCGACTTGGGAAAGGCGCTTTTCGAAAAGCTATTGTACGCCTCTAGTGAAAGTTCAAATATTCGTCTACAAGATCATGACCTAAGCAGTTTGTCTAGCTGGATTAACCGAGACGCTGAAAACAGTGCACTGCTGCTCTCTTTAAACAAATTTGGGCTGACGCTCACTTTTACGAGAAAAATTGATGCGCTCGTACCCTTCTACATTAATGCCATTTGTTTCTATTCTAGTTATCAAAATAAGTTAAATGGAGAAGGCTGTACGTTGGGACGATTAGATGTTCGAAATAGTATTGTTGAAAAATGGATTTCTTGGTCACAAAAGAAGGAGGCGAGAGAAGTCCTAAACCATATTGTTGAACATTCTAGATTGTCAGAAACAGAGCTTGTTTTGGGTTCTGTAGACGGTAGCAGCAAACCTGATGTTGTAAAACCTGTGGTCGATAAGTCAGTAAGCAACAACTTACCCTACAGTGAAAAAGTTTTACTTGAAAAGCATCATCTAGAGCTGATGGGAGGATTTACGATTCCTCGTATAAAACACGGGGGAATGCGATACTCGTCATTGTATATCGATAACCTACCTGGAACGAACCAATGGGTTTTAGGTCATCCTGAAGGCTTTGTGGTAGTGCTAGATGAGCCGGATGCGTTAGGTAAAGGAAACCCTTCTGGCTGGCCTTTAATGAAGGAAACTACGCGGGTAAAAGTACTAGATAACGTAAGAAAGTTGGGCCCAACAGGCGTTTTTTTTCGAGACAAAAATACGGTAATTGTTTCTGGTAGAAAAAGCTATCGTTCTGGTTTTGAGGCTGAGTGGCTAGCAGAAGTTGACCTTGATACCCATGAGGAGACGCGATATCAAGTTGTATCTAATACCAATTTGGAGTATGACAATTTTCATCTGATGCAGTCTCTTGGTGGCGGCTTTATGCGCATTACTGACGATAAATGGTCGGCTCAAAATTTAAATGGCGCTGAGTTTTTGCTTGGTAGAGGAGGTTATGATGTTCTGGGCTCCCCTTTAGGCCCTTCTTTGGGTCTTTGGAATGGAACTAATGACGCACCTATTTTTTTGTTAAATTTCCCTAAAGAGTATCCAGCAAGGCGTGATCCTTACTATACATATCCCAACATTGACCCGAATACATATAACAAAGCTAAATTGCGTATGTGGAAAATGCCGGACAATGAGGGCGGCTATTGGCAGGCGGGTGACGTTGGTGGAATCGCTTTTGTAAATCATCCGTCAGTGAAGGGGATAGTTGTAACCCATAACTTCGGGCGAGGTGTTCATGATTATAGGGCTCAGGGAGACATTGGTTCAGGAAAGTACTTTTTAGTTGCTGACCCAACTGCATTCTACAGCGAGGAAGGCATAGAAAAAGGTGATCGCGCAGCCCATAGTAAAGAAAGAGGCAATCAAGCTTATCCTAGAGGCTTATTTGCCAGAGGGGCTCAAGTTTATGAACCAGAACACCTGAGTGAAGCGCTCACTGGACGGGTTTTGCCATACGATACTAAAAGTAAACGATTTGACTGGCCTCGAGATGGCATTGATTGGAGCGATGACGTGTACTCTCATACTCAATTAGGGTCTATATTGTGGGACAATGAGCGACAACTGCTATGGGTAGTGTTTGGAAGTTTGAATCAAACTTATGTTGCTGCATATTCAATAAACCTCAATAATTCTCCATCAACCCAAGAGCAAGAAATTCCAACCTCATGGCTAAAGGAATTTGAACAAAGTAAATCGTTGGAATCATCGTTAAAAGGAATAATAAATTGAAACCGAACTTTCTAGTCATTGGAGCCCAACGAGCAGGAACCACTTGGCTGTATGAGTGTTTAAGAGAGCACCCTGAAATATTTTTGCCTGAAACAAAGGAATTACACTACTTCGACCTTAACCATGAAAAAGGCGATGAATGGTATTTTCAGCATTTTGAAGGGGTGAGCGAAAAGGCGATTGGTGAAATTACACCAAACTATTACCAGTATCCCGGCGCTATTGAAAAAGCCCATGCACTATTACCTGAGGCTAAGTTCATATTTATTTTGAGAGAGCCCAAAGCTCGAGCTATATCGCAGTTCGCCTTGTTTAAGGAAAAGTGGGGACTAACTAGCATAGAGCAAGCTTTGGAAGAAAAACCAGAGTTTGCCGATTTAAGTCTTCAAGGTAAGCATCTGCAGAGGATTTCTTCCATTGTTCCGAAAGAAAACCTTCTAGTACTGTTTTACGAAGACCTTGCTTCAAGTCCATTAAGCTTCCTTTCATCTGTATATCGTTTTTTAGGTGTAAGAGAAGTGGGAAGCCCTTCTTTTTTGAACAAACGAGTAAACAAAGTCTTAATGCCTAATGCGCAGCAGACTTTGCGCAACATAGGGTTAGGAAAACTGCTAGATGCTTTGAAAGAGAGCAAGCTTGCTGAACCCATCAAAAGGGTTATTGGTAAACTTGATTCTCCTCAGAAGCAACAGGTCAATTTGCCAGATAGTTTTTTGCGAGATTTAGAAGAAGATATCAACCGTATTGAGCAATCTTTAAACGTCGATTTGAAGCATTGGAATTAACCTTCATGCTCTATCTTCGCTACGCGAGATGCCAGATAGAGCAACAGCTACTTTCTTAACTTTAAAAATAGAAGAAAGAAAAGAAAGGGCAGTATCCAAATTAAGTAATATGAGGCGTATTCAAAGTAGTACTTTTTAGTTATGAAGTGCTCTACGCCTTGCCACCTTTTAAATTCTAATTCGTATTTATTAACTAAGTTATTAATTTCTTTTTCTGAATAGCTTTTTTCTTCATAAAAAGGGATTATCAGGTCTGACTGCGCATTAATCTCTTCAATGCTATAGGGTAGTATTACGTTAAAGTCAGGGTCGAATACGTGCTTTATGTTTTCTGCTATTTCGACTTCAACGATAACATGCCCCGGAAAGCTTATGATTGTGTTAGCAACGTCTTCATTATCAAGAAGCTTTGATAAATTCATTGAGGCATCGCCACAAATACCGATACCTCGCTCCAAACTGCGATATGGGTCTGAAAAATGGTATCTCTCAAACTCTGGAATATTACTTAATTTACCTGCCAAATAAAGAATGTAGTTTTCCCAAACTGGAACTGTTTGGTTAAATCGCGTGGGGGTATATTTTTCCCAATGAACATGTGCCAGTCTGCCAGCAACTGTAGAGTTTAGCCTTTGTGCGTAAGTCGCTTTTGAATCGCTTTCTGTCCACCGGATGTTTTCTAGTGCATCTTCATAAGTATAGATCTGGTCATTCTTGAATCTTAAATTTTCATCTTTAATTTCTGATGGCGATAGCTTAAAAAAGAAACCGCTAATGTTTATCGCTAGTGCGATAAGCGATATACAAAGGAAAAAGTAGGCAAAAATTTTCTTCATAGTTACGTGTTACTTTGGCTATTGGGTTGGCCGGCGTATTTTTTTAAAACGTAGACGTTGTACGCGGCTGCGCTAAACATGATTAACCAGTAGAGTACTTCAGCTCTCATTCTGTTTAAGAATGTCATAGCGATAACAAATGCTATAAGCGATCCTTGCAGGGCTATTATCTTGAAGTATTCATCTACCAACTGATTGTCTCTAAGATAGGACCTTACCTTATTCAAATGCTTCCAAGCAGACCATAGCATCATAATAAAGAACAAAAGACCTAAGTAACCCACTTCAGTTAACGTCTCAAACCATGTGGAGTGAACACTTCGACTTCTGTTACCTCCAGTGTCTATACCTTCTGGAATGTAAAACGGGGAAAAGTAGTTAAATCCTCTGTAACCATTTCCGAAAGGATAGTCTTTTGTCATATCCCATGCCGCCTTCCAAAAAACTAAGCGTGTGGCACCTGATTCTTGGCTCTCAGCTTTATCCATTTCACCTGCGATCCCAGTAATTCGGCTGATAAAGTCGTCGTCTGCTATATAGAGTGCGCCACTTAACCCTGCGATAGTGATAAATACAGCCATTTTTTTCTGGTGCTTGCGCTGAAACGAAGACGTATACATGAAGTACATAAAAAATGCGATGCTAGCGGCGACAGCAAGGAAAGCTCCTCGACTATTAATTAAGACAACAGCGTTCGCAATAAAGATACCCGCTATCGCAAAAACACCTTTCATCCAATATTTATTTGATATCCAATAATAGTATAAAGTGAGAACAAGAGCGGGAGCTATGGCCGCTGCAAGCCCGTTCGCATCAGGGCTATCCACCAGCCCGACACCTTCAACCCTGTTACCGGCGTTACGCCCTATCTGAAAGACATAAAAGCTCACATACCATGCGGAGAAAATGTAACCGTACAGTACATAAGTGAAGTCTTTAGCAGAGCTAATCAACTTGTAAGCAAGGCACATAATCACGATCAGCTTGATAAAGTAGATCATGAACGTGTAGTGATACTCGGGCGCGATAGCGTAAAAATAAGCCACACAGTATGTCAGCATTACTAATATGGACCATTTTAAAGGTGGTGCTTTCGAAATTTTGTTTTCTTTAGTAAGTTTGCCGTTCGCTAACACAAGCAGCGCCATAAAGATAACAATGAAAAATGAATAGCTAATATCCGGAACAATGTTGCCCCACCATCTTTTTTCAGGATTAAAAAAATAGATGGCTTGATAAACAACAAATGCTATTGCAATAGAATGCCTTAATGAAAGTATAACGCCACCTAGTAAAGTGGAGAAAAACATTAAAACGCTAAGCATTTTTAGCGCGCCTTTTGGCAAGAAACTGCTTGATAGCATGTTTTTTTAATTGATATTGAATTTGATACTCACCCACAATCGTTTGGTGCATGTGATAAAGTATTCTACGCAGCCTGTTAGGTCGTTTCGCAGAAGTTGTTAGTTCATAGCCATTTTTAATTAGAAGGTCATGAGTCACGAATTCAATATCAGATACTTGTCTGCGCGACAGTTTGTCTTTCCATCGTGTGGAGAAGCGCTTGTCGGCGCTTGCGTTTGTATTAATGTTTGATGCATTTAATTTAAAATTAGGCTTTTTCTTATAATAGTTGAGTAGGCTGTCTTCAAACTCTATCTCTAAATGTTTGCAAACGGTCCTCAGTGTCTCTTCCTGATTAGATACTAGGTCTTCGTACCGAATATATAAGCATTGCGCAGGCGCTAGTTTCATGAACTGTTCCTGTGCAGCTACCTCGTTTTTCCATCTAAGCGCCCCAGTGTAGGCCGTTGTACCTAACCCCCATTTATTGTCGATATAACTGTTGACTACACCGCGAGGGTCTCTCACTATTGTTATAAACTTTGTTGTCTTTAAAAAGGGGACAAGTTCGTCAAGGTGCTCAGTAAGCTGCGGGTCTTTAAAGCCCCATAACTTTTTATTCTCTTTCTCTAGAAGCTCTGGTACCGATAAACCATGTCGCAATTCAATTTGCTTATTACACCTAGCGTTAATCTCATCAGTCGACGCCTGTCCGAAAAATATTTTCTCAACACTTACTTCGTTTTGAATAAAAATGGAGCTATGGGCACTAAGCATTCGTGTTAACAGTGTTGTGCCAGAACGCTGAGTTCCTAGCAAGATTATGTTTGGGTAAGGGGAGTAGGCGTTCAAACTATTTTCCATTGCTTGTTATTTACACTTGCTTACGACTTTAAGTAACTTTTCTTCTGGCCCACATGGTTTTTTCATTAAAACCCAAAGGGCAAAGTGAGATGAAACATAAACTAAAGCACCAATCATCACGTGTATCAATAGCTCGGCTAGGATGAATAACCACTGAATGAGGCTCAATGCTTCCGGTACCTCAATATTATTTAAAACAAGCATCAATACACATGCCATGATAAGTGAGCTTAATACAGATCGAATGACAAGTCTTATCTGGTGTGAAAACGATACTTCAAATACTTCTTTCATTACAAACCAATTAATAAGAATTACAATTATCCTTCCTACCGCAATTCCAATGAGAATTCCTAGAATTCCAAAATAGATAACACCAAGAATGACCAATAGGGTTTTAGTTAATGCGAAAAAGACATCTCTGTGAAAAATGAGCTTGGTTTTGCCTTTTGCCATTAAGATGGCGCGAGTAGGCCCGTCAATAGTAGAGAACGCGACGGCTGCAGCAAGTGCTTGAACAACAATAATAGCATTAGACCATTGCTGGCCCAAAAACAACAACACGAATGGCTCAGCCAGTATCGTTAATCCCATTCCTAGAGGAATGGCAAAGGCTGCGCAATAGCCGATTGAATAATTATATGCTGTTAAAAGGCGTTGGTGTTCGTGCTTCAGTTGCGAAAAGGCTGGAAACAACCCTCTATTGAGAACTCCTGCAAATTCCAAAGTAGGCCGCCTAGCTATCTCACTTCCAATATTGAAATGTCCAAGAGAAGCAGAGCCGAAAAGCTTACCTATCAGTATTTGATCCAGTTTTTCAGTCAGCGTTAAGAGCACTTTGCTGAACGTTAACCAAACAGAAAAAGACATCATAGAACGCCACTTAGACAGACTGAACCCGGGGAGGTAGGGTCGTAAAGAGTACGTCATTACAAGTCGGACGACTTGATTTGTTATATTCCCCCATACCATTGCCCAATACGATTGGGTAAGCCAAGCAAGGTAAATAGAGGTTAGTATTCCGACAAGCTGAGCAAAAATGTTCATAAAAACTATCTTTTTAACTTGCAGCTCTTTTTCGAGCATAATCAGCGTCGGGTTTTCGAAACCACTGAGTAAAAGTGGAATTGAAAAAGCTAGAGCTAGGTATGTTACTTCGCTTTCACCATAGAAAATGCTCATGGGATAGGCGGAGCCCGCTAGCAGTGAAAGCATAATCAAACCGCGAATTACATTCAGTGTGAATGCTGTGTTGAAGTCTTCGCGACTTGGTTCATCTATGAGTATCAGAACCTGATTGACGGGTATTTGAAGGGCTTGTTGAAGAGCGACAGCTAAAATGCTAGCCATCGCTACTAAACCAAAGTCTTCCGGAGTAAGTAATTTTGCAAGAACAAATATGCTTAGCACAGAAAAAACGGTTACAATTATCTTCATCAACGCGAGAAGCGAAATTGTCGTGGTAGTTTTGGAAGATAGTGATTTATTTTCTTCTGGCATCTTAAAATTCGATTTTTTGTTTAATTATATTATCGTTTAGAGGTTTTACGACGGAGCACTTGAATCTTTCATAGTGTATTTATGATTTCCTCATTTCGTTGATGATTCATACTCTTTTTAGAACCCTTTTTAAGGGCGTTAATAACATCGTTTTCCAATACTGCAAGTTTTTCCAGTCATATGAGATTGCTTTAAGGTTTGAGCGAAAAGCTTCGCCATAATTACCTTTTTCCATTTCGGCCACTGCCTTTACCCACGCGTATTGAAATGCTAACTTTTTTCGTACTTCTTCTGATTCTTGCTCATTACAGAATGGGAGTAGCGTTCTATACCCTTTGATGTGAGTCATTGAGCTTTTTAGTCTTTTATCTGCGTCACCCCCATTAACCAACGATATGTTCGTGTTATGAACGTGATAGATTTGGTGTATTTCCCGCACAAAGCCAAATTGAAATCCTTTCAAGACGCATTTTACAGCAAAGAACTGGTCATACGCTGTTCGGAAGCTCGGATCAAAACGCATGCTGCTAAATAGTGAACTTCTTATCAGTGCTGATTGCGTACTACCAGGTACCCTATGCGCTATGGCCACAACTCCAATGTGGCTGGAAGTTAGTTTATTTACACCGTTGTCTCGTAGTTCTGAATTGAGTTTAATGAATGGGTGGAGACTGCCGTCCTTTCTGACAAGGTTGCTTTCTTCAATAGTAACTCCAGTATTATGGTCTATTCTTTTTAGTTCACCGAATAGCCAGTCGATATCGCTATTGTCCTCTAAATAAGTAACCATCCTTTTTATATGATAATCGGGCCACTCATCATCGCTATCTTGAAAAGCTATATATTTACCCGTGGAAATATTCAAACCATTATTTCTAGCATCGTAATGTCCGGCATTCGCTTGCGTGATAATAGTTGTCGGCCAGTTCAGTCTCTCTTGATTTGATATTAACCATTCATTAGAACCGTCAGTGCTACCATCATCGACAATGATTACCTCGATATTTGAATATGTTTGTGCATTGATGGTTTTAAAGAGTTGCTCTAGAAAAGGCAATCGGTTGAATACTGGAACAATTACGCTCACTAACGGAGCATCTTGTTTGAAATGTGTGTTTTCATCAGTAGACATTAAAATTTTAACCTCTTTTGAAAAGTCCATTCATAATCTCTTTTGTTATTTGGTTTCATCGAAAAAGGCTGATAAAACTTCTTCGCAGTTTCGCTCATGCACTGAAAACCATTCGTTATCTGCAAAGCCTCTCCAGTTATCAAGTCTTGGGGCTGAGATAATACTTTGTAACTTGTCGGCGACGGCGTAGATTTTGGTCGCAGTCATAATCTTCTTTATAGTTTCTTCGGAATCTGTTACTAAGGACTCAAAACTCACGGAATGATGTGCAAAATGTTTGCCCCACAACCAGCTCAGTTTCCATAAAAAATAAAATCGTTGGTATGGATGCGGTGTTTGTTTTACATCTAACATGGGGAAGTAAGGCGCTAAGTCTTTGCACCACACGTCAAGATAGAACCCATCTTTATAGGTTTCGGTTACATTGTCTTTTGTAACTTCATCCTTGTTGATGAGGAAGGAGCACCATTGTTCTCTTGGATGTCGATAAAGATGTAAAACGGTTGCATTTGGATAGTTTGCACGCAGCCAGCCCAATCTAAAGTCGATGCGGTTGAACTGCAGCACAGGACGCTCGTCAGTATGCTCAATAAGCGTATCAATATAATTGAGCATGTTAATATCGTAAGACTTTTCCGTCATATACAGATTAGCGTGAATCCAATCTTCTTTGTAAAAATCGGATAAGCGTTCTAGTCCGTCATATTCAGCCCAGTAATCGTCGACTCCTCTATGACTAGAATCTACGTCGTCGCCTCGTAACGCCTTATTAAACCATTGCCGCTCGTTAAAGGGCTCGTAATAGCTGGTGCAACCGCCAACCTCGCGAAAAAGGTTCCAAAGAAGAGTAGAGCCAGAGCGAAATCTACTGGTAATAAAAATGATGTCGTCTCGTTGCCTAGTACTCACTTTATCATTGCCAGAAACTTTGTACTCGCTTGCAATATTTTTTATATCGCCTGGAATTGATAGGGTCGTCTCAGCAATGTCTTGTTTAACTTTAGATTGTATTTTGTCGTGCCAGTAAAACTTCCCAAATAGCTGAATTACCGCATTTTTAATTGGATGCATTCTAGTTTTCCAACACTTTTTTATAGATTTTCGAATATTGTGCCATCATTTTATTTACATGGAAAAGTTCATAAAAGCGTGCAATTGAACTCTCAGAGAATGAGGCTCTCATTTTCTCGGACTCGCTAATGGTAATCAGCGCTTCTTTTAATTCTTCTTGATTGTTGTTTGCAGTCACTAGACCTGTTTTTGAATGGGTAACTATTTCAGGGTTTCCCCCTGCGTTTGTCACTACGCAAGGCTTACCGATAGACATGGCTTCCAGCAGCGTCATTGATGTTCCCTCGCTTAAAGAGGGGAGTAAAAAAACATCCATTATCGCCAGGTGACTAGTAGGGTTGGCCTTGTAGCCTGTGAAAATAACTTTGTGTTGTAACCCTAGGCGCTCAACCTGCGCATTTAACGACGTCATTAGCTCGCCATCCCCGACTATTAAAAGATAGGCTTCTGCTATGTACTTTTCGGCTTCTGCGAATGCCTCTATAAGCAAGCTTTGATTTTTAATTGGGTCTAATCGCGCCACGGTACCGAAGACTAAGGCGTTTTCTGGCAGGCCAAGTGATATTTTTAGTGCTGAAAGCTCTCCAGTCGAAGGTTCGAGAGGTTTAATGCCATTGTAAACGACATCAATATCAGACTTCTTTATGCACTCAAACTCAATCAAAGCATCTCTTGTTGCTTCTGATATTGCCGTAACAGCTGACGTAAACTTATTTAGAACAGGATTTACGAGCTTTCGTTTCCAACTTGAGGAATCTGGGTAAAACCTGCCATGCTCGGTGAATATGACCTTAGTTTTTGTAAAAGCCGCGGCTAAAGTGCCGTAAACCCAGGGCGTATACTGATGACAATGCAAAATATCGATATCGTTGTCTTTGATATGTTTTCTTATTTTACTAATTAGCGATCTGTCAAAGCC
>NZ_JAFLMX010000031.1:0-1232 GCF_017849675.1 Alteromonas sp. AO-Serp | reverse complement strand
TTCTGCGACAATTCTAGATGCGGAGCTTGAAGATGGCACAGCCATTCCAGGTCAATCAGACAATACGTACAGCATTACAGCGTACTATGAGATGAACGGCTTTGAGATTAGGGTTGCGGCAACCGATCGTTCTGAGTTCCTTACGTATCAGCGTGGAGGTTCAAACAAAATTGAGCCAGCAACTCGTAACGCCGTTACCCAAGTCGATGCTCAAATTAGCTACGATTTTGCAGATAGCGGAATTGAGTACTTGGAAGGGCTAAGAGTGTCGTTACAAGGCGTAAACCTGACTGATGAGAAAGAAGAAACCATTGATGATGCGGGCATTGTTACGCTCCGCCGCGAGTTTGGTCCTTCTTATATGCTAAACCTCAACTATTCGTTCTATTAAAAGGGACCATCCCTTTTGAACGCACGAAAATAATGGCACGCACCTTTAGATAGTGGATACGTGCCTTGCATTACTGCCATGTAAAGTGTGGCAGTAATGCGCAACTCTGATACTGTTTAATTTCACCCTTCTTTTATTGCAGAGCCTTTAATGACAACACCACACCGAATTGTTATTGCTGGAGGCGGCACAGCAGGTTGGATGGCTGCCAACCTTTTAGCTCACCGCTGGGCTAATCAAGCTGTGACCATCACACTCATAGAATCAGAAGAAATTGGCACTATAGGCGTAGGCGAAGGCTCGACACCTACTCTCAAGCGTTTCTTTCAAACTCTTGATATTCCTGAGTATGATTGGATGGAAGAGTGCCAAGCAACGTATAAAGTTAATATCAAGTTCAAGGGCTGGAATGGCAATGATTCACACAGCTATTCTCACCCCTTTATTAGCCAGTTAGATGTTTTTAGTGAACGGGCATTTCACGTTAACGCCTTAACCAGAAGACTGGGCCTCGATGTTGAAACTCGACCTGATAAGTTTCTTATGGCTGGGTATTTGGCAAAGAAAAACCTTGCCCCTCTTCCCTCACATAATTTTCCATTCGATATAGAATACGGCTACCACTTTGACTCTCTAAAACTTGGACGATTCTTACGCGAGCGCGCTAAATCAAAAGGCGTATATCACGTTGTTGGTAATATTGAATCAGTGCATACCTCACCATCTGGCGACATTTCACATCTCATTTGTCAAGACGGACAAAAATTTGATGGAGACCTATTCATAGATTGCACGGGTTTTTCAGGGCTCATTTTACAAAAGACGCTAGGCGTACCGTTTA
>NZ_JAFLMX010000353.1:0-23065 GCF_017849675.1 Alteromonas sp. AO-Serp | reverse complement strand
CCTTAGTACCTACTCTGTGAAATACAGCATCAACAAATGGCGCGTAGTTTTCGATGGCGGGGCACATCACAAGAATATCTGATGGGGTGCGCGTTTTATCTTGAGATAACCAATGTAGTAGGTGGTCGTGTAACACTTGCACTTCGCGAAGTGCGGAATGGGTGCACATGATAGTAACGCTATCGTCTTTTTCTTTTAAATCAAGAGTAAGTGGCTTAGGTTGAGCAGCCTGCAAGATATCGTTGTGAATATATTCGAGTAGACCATAACGGTGAACGTTCTCACCACTGGTAGAAGCCTCTTCAAAATCTGGTGAATCAAACGCTCTAATCTCAAAGGTATCCAGTTCGGTGAGTAAGTTGAATAGCTCTCTACCCTGCTTACCTAAGTTTCCAAGCAGCGGGTTTGACTGATCTTCTTCCATCCATTTTTTAAGGCCTTCTAAACGCAATAATTTCGCCTGTTCGCTACTGCTTTTCGCTTCACCCCAATAATTAACGCTTGGATTTAAGTGAAATATATGAATATCGATGTGCTGCGCGAGGGCGTCAAAAAACGCGATCAGCTGCGGGGCCATAGTGTTAATGGCAAACACTATCACACGAGTAGGCAACTTATTCGCTGGACCATTTGGTAAATGGCCAGCTTCCAACGCCTCTAAGGTCATTTGATGCAAACGTGCAGGATGCAGCGGTTGCTCTTTGACCAATATGCGCCAAATTTCGCTTTGCCATATCTCCATGTCATCAAATACAGCGCGTTCGTTCGCTTCCCATTTAAACAACCAGTCTGGGCGGTACAACAAGTATTGCTCGTACACGTCGGCCAGAGCGGTAGCTAGCTGAAGGCGCTGTAACCCTTGCTCTTGTTCACTACCGGCGCTCTGCCAATACCGGTTAACTTGCTCAAAAGCTTCTGTACTCATTAGCGAGCTATCTTGGAGAATATTGTCGATACGCCATGTCAGTACTTCACGACGATAGGGAGATTGCTTGGGTACTTTGTCTTGTCCTAATACAGTACGTGCTGTATTCCACATAAAGCGCACTGGTAAAGGATAATCAATATTCATTGCCACGCCGTGTTCAGTGGCAAGCTGCATACTGACCCAGTGCTGCATACCCGGGCTTTCAACCAAGATGGTTTCTGGTGTAAACACACCCATGGGCTGCTGACGTAAAAGCGTGGTGAGAAGAAAACTTAAGTGTTCTAATTTATTAGAGGGATATAGCGCAAGCAATCGAAAAATCCTTTGTAGAACGTGCTTTTAGATACTGTGCAAAGACTGTACAGGTATCGTCGACCTTATAATTTAGTGTATCGCATTGTGCTCAGTAGTTAAGTTATTTCTCCAAAATTTAGATAAGCAAATGTCTTATGATAATAAAACAAATATTGGGGGGGCATGGCGAAAACAATATCCGGAGAGTTCTTAGCGAAGTAATAGAGAGATCTGGCGCAGTAAATGAGTACAAAGAAGCGTGTGTGGGCGATTTTCAGACAAAAAAAACCCACACAGACCTCAGGACACGAAAAATCTGTATGGGTAAGGTTTACGGTCTACTCAGTAACAACGTGAATAAGCGTTGCCTGGCACTCATTCACGTTAGCGCTACTGAGCAGCACTGTTAACGATTTATGTTTTGCAGGTTGAATGCCAACTTTTTAAACCTTAAATATCAACAACTTAAACAAAAACAGAAAACATGACCAATAAGTCATGGTTTTACCGTGGTGCAAGTGCACCACAAGCAAGCAGACATTAAAGAAAGCGCTTTACTCTCGCCGTCGTAAATTTAGCAGTTTCTCCCGAAGCGTCATTCAAGTACAATTTCGCCTTTACGAAACGCAACACAATTTCACGGTCAGGAGCAACAATGTTAACCGCGCAACAACTCGCCACTATGCTTTCTCTTCAGGATAAAATGAACGCCAAAGTAAACCCAGACTGGCTAAATGCTGGTTACGGATACTTACGTGCAGCAATGGTAGAGTCAGTTGAAGCAATTGAGCATCACGGCTGGAAATGGTGGAAAGCACAGCAAAAAGACTTGCCACAGCTTCAAATGGAATTGGTGGATATCTGGCACTTTGCACTAAGTGCCTGCATTATTGAATATAAAGGCGATATCGCTGAATCTGCAAAAAGTATTGCTTCTGAATTAGCAAGTGGCAACACCTTAGTGACTTTTGATGGCAAAGACTATGACGCGTCAAATTTGTCGCTTCTTGATAATTTAGAGCTCATGACGGGCCTTTGCGCCGCTAAACGCTTTAGCGTGCCACTATTCATGTTCATCGTAAGCCAGTGTGAAATGTCAGCTGACGAACTGTATCGTCAGTACGTAGGTAAAAATGTGCTCAATTTTTTCCGCCAAGATAACGGCTATAAAGAAGGCACTTACGTAAAAGTGTGGGAAGGTCGTGAAGACAACGAGCACCTGGTAGAAGTAATGGATGCCCTAGATTTAACGAAGCCAGAGTTTAGCGACTTAGTGTATGAAGGGTTACGCTCTCGCTACCCTTCTTAAAGCGACCATTGCGTTTCGTTTGACGCGATGTAGCGTCGCTGTAGTACTTATAGCCCAACACAGTTTCAACGCTTATTGCGTCTCCTTCCGATAACAAAAAGCTCTGTCATAGACAGAGCTTTTTTAATTATTGCCAAAGCAAAGGACTCAACGACGATTTTACGCGTCAACCCAAACTAATTTGTCGCTATAGCTACCTTGGATAATATCAACAAAGCGGTCTTCTAAAACATGACGCTTTACTTTAAGCGTCGGAGTCAGCAAGTCGTTTTCGATGCTCCATTCGTTTTTCATAATGATAACGCGATCCATAACTTGATGGCTTTCCAGTTTTGCGTTGATAGCTTCGAATGTTTTCTTAAGGCTTGCTTCAATGCCCGCTTTGTCTTTTTTCTGCGCTTCTTCACTAAGCACTAGCAAAGCCACAGGTTGAGGCAAATTAGTCCCCGTTACACACACTTGCTCTACAATAGGGTTTTCCATGAATTTTGCTTCAATCGGCGCTGGCGTAACATACTTACCCTTCGCGGTTTTAAAGATGTCTTTTAAACGACCAGTAATTTTAACGTAGCCATCAGCATCAATGACCCCTTTATCGCCAGTGCGCAGATAACCATCCTCAGTAAAGACTTCAGCCGTCTTTTGTGGTTCCAAGTAGTATTCCAGCATATTGCACGGCGACTTAACTTGAATCTCACCTTCTTCTGACGTGCGGATGTCTACGCCGTCGTATGGCTTGCCGATACAGCCGATTTTATCATGACGGAAAGGTACACTGCCGGTGCCATAAGCACTGTTCTCGGTCATTCCCCACCCCTCAGAAATGTAGATACCAATTTTCGCGAACCATTCAATGACTGCTGGTGCAAGTGGCGCCGAACCGCTTGCCCACAAACGTGCGTTATTAATGCCCAAGCCATCGCGAATTTTCTTCGCAACAATTTTGTTCAAAATTGGAATTTTAAGCAGCGTATCCAGTTTCTTCTGCGGCATTTTCGCTAACACGCCCATCTGAAACTTTGTCCATAAACGCGGTACCGAAATAAATAGCGTTGGCTGACAGTGACCTACATCCCGTTGGAAGGTAGTTAAATCTTCTACAAAGTGAATTTTGCCACCACTGTAGTAGCTTGAAAGCTCGACCAGTACACGCTCTGTAATATGCGCAAGTGGTAAGTAGCTCATTGTGCGATCGTTTTGGTTAATACCCAACTGATCGAGCGAGCGACGCGCTGCCCAACAAGCCGTATTGTAACTGTGCACCACCCCTTTAGGCTGACCGGTACTGCCAGACGTATAAATGATTGTCATCAAATCATCCATATTAGGTACAGGCGAGTCTGTTATGGGCGCGATATCCATAAACGCTTTCCACTGCAGCTTAGTAGCAATGTTTGGATAAGGAAAGGCAACCGTTAAATATTCTGAAGGAATAGAGGCAACTTGTTCTGCAGTATTATCTAGTTTTCCAACGAATAATAGCTGTACGTCAGCATGTTTCAATACATACTGGACCGTGTCTGGACCGGCTGTTGAGAAAATAGGTACCGACACGTGACCTGCCATCATAATGCCCAGATCAGCGATAAACCACTCAGCACAGTTTTTTGAAAAGATACCTATACGGCTGCCTTGCGGGAAATCGAATTCACGTAACCGTGCTGCCACTTTTCTGGCTTGTTCGGCGACTTGTTTCCATGTGTAGTCGTGATATTCACCGTTAATAGGCTGCGTAAGAAATACGTCGTTCCCACGGCTTTGTTCCCAGTGGTACAACATACTTAATGGCGATGTTATTACTTCCGTGGTATTTGCGTTTGCTGTCATGTCTAGCGGCATAAGTCACTCATATGTTGTTATAATGTAGCTCATTTTTACAATGATTTCACAGACTTCTAATAAGCCCTATTTTTTATTGAAAAACAAGCTTTTTAAACAAGCGTTTACATTCTATGCGACGAATAACAAGGCTTTAGAGGCTAAATTTAGTTTTCTTATAGATTTGGCTTTTGAATCTTTATGGTCTTATCTGTTAGAAAAACGTGGTAAATATCGACGTTTTACCACGCTTTAAATAACAGCGGTGCAACTTCCTCGGCGGTACAAGGCTTGGCGTAGAAATAGCCCTGGTGGAAATAACACGCTTTTCCAATCAATTCTTCCGCTTGCGCTTTTGTTTCAACGCCTTCCGCAACACAACTCATATTCAAGTTATTCGCTAACGTAATGGTTGTTGTTACCAGCGCTTCGTTTGCATTACCCGGCGCCATTTCGTTAACGAAGCTCTTGTCGATTTTTAATACCGACAACGGATAACGCTTTAAATAGCTTAAAGACGAGTAACCTGTACCAAAATCGTCAAGGGCTAATACAAAGCCTTCTTTCACAAACCGATTAATCTGTCTTAACGCATTATCACTGTCATCCATCAATACGCCTTCGGTAATCTCGAATCGAAACGCTTCTTTGGGTAGGTTGAACTCATCAAGCAGGGTTAGCACACCGGTTAAGTCGAATTCGGTTTTGAAGTGAAGTGCAGATAGGTTAATAGAAACAAACCCCGTGAAGCCCTGGCTATACCAGGACGACAAATCCTCTGCCGCTCTTCGCATTGCCTGTCGTGTAACTTCTATTATGTACTTCAATTCTTCAAGTACCGGAATGAACTGATCGGGGAAAAGAGGCTCGTTATCCAGTTTTCCTCGCAGCAGTAACTCAACCCCAATAGTGGTATTGGTTCTGGCATCTATAATTGGCTGGTAGTGATTGAAGAAACAGTCATCTGAATAGGCCCGCTTTACTTTATTCTCAAGCTGTAAACGCGTTTTGGCACGTTCATTCATGTCTGTCGTAAAGTAGGTAAAGCCGCTTAATGCGTCCTTCTTCGCCGTATACATAGCCACATCAGCCTGCTTGATAAGCTCAGCAGGCTCAGAGGCGTCTTCGGGATAAAACGCCACACCAATACTGCACGAGACACGAAGCACTTCCTCTGCTAACGATATAGGCGTTTCTACCGATTCAATGATTTGTGCCACGAATGAGCTCAAGTCGTCACTGGCATTAACTTCCTCAACAACAATAACGAATTCATCGCCGCCCAATCGCGCAACGGTGCCCGACTCAGCCACAAGGTTTCGCATTCGGTTGGCTACAATGCGCAGCAGTTTGTCACCGTAATCATGCCCAAGTGAGTCGTTAATGCCTTTAAATCTATCCAAGTCAACAAACATCACCGCCACACGATGCTCATGATGACGGGCAAGCCCAATAGCGTGCTCCAGTCTGTCTAGCAGCAATGTTCTGTTGACCAAGCCTGTTAAGCTGTCGTAGGTCGCGATTTTCAGAAGTTTGCGCTCAGCATTTTTTTGTTCTGTGATGTCGGAAATAACAATCAGGTAATGCTCTGCAGTATTACTTTCCCCACTTACCGCTGTTATATCAATAAGCACGTCGTAGCGCTTGCCATCAGCACCATCGATCACGGCCTCGTCTTTCCAAAAATCCCCTCCCTGCATATCAGGTAATTTGCCAGACAGGTGTCTATTCAACGTTGGGTAACGCAAATAAAGTCGTGCCAACTGCTTGGGTAACGGCTCTTTATTATTAAAGCCGAACACCTGTTCAAAAGCTGGGTTCGCGGCAACTAAACGCTTTTCTTTATCAAAAATTAAAACCCAGTCTCGAGTTTGTCTAAAAGCGTCACTGAATAGCGTTACCTGCTGCTGAGCTTTTTGTAGTCTAAACAGTTGGCGTTGACGAGAGAGTAAATATGCTACGAATAAACTTACGATGAGCGCTGCGTAAATAGTATATGCAAGCGGTGAACGCAGAGGCGCATGTGGCATATAAAGCGTAATTTCAGCCGGTAGCACGTTATAGTCGAAACTACCTGGCGTGGGGGCAACAGAAAAAACGTAGTCACCCGGTTCTATGTTGGTAAAGGTTATTTTTGCATCGTCAGTCACGCCTTCTGTAACGACGCGATCACCGTTCAACAGCTTGTAGTAGTACTTTACTTTTCCTATGCCTGACATCGCTAATGACGAAAAATGGATTGTTAACCCATAATCTTCGTAATCGAGATCGAAATGATGTCCACTTAGGTTTTTAAGCGGCTGATTAAGCACCCTATTATCTACGGCAACTTCCGTTATAGCAGTTTGCTTACTCAGCAAACTTCTTCCAACTTCCAAGCTTTCCAATTGCGATGCAGAGAAAACCACAGCGCCGCTCGTCGAACCGTAAGCCAGTCGACCGTCCTTAAGCTTAAGCGAAGCCCCCTGGTTAAACTCAGAAACACTTAGCTCGCGTCCGTAAATAAAGTTCTTGATTTGGCCGGTAGACGGATTGTAATTGTGTAACCCTTTGTGCGAACTAAACCAGATATTGCCTGCTTCGTCTTTTTGCAGCCCGTAAACAATGTTTGATAATAAAATATTCGATTCATTTAGGTTGTACAACGGCTCAAACGTGTCTGCGTCTATACCAACCAACCCTACGCCACTGTATGCAAGCCACAGCACTCCCATATCGTCGATAACCCACGACGATATGGAGCGATCTCGGCCACGCTGTAGCTCTGAGAATCGATAGACCAATTCATGCTGAAACGTCTCTGGGTCGATTAACCACAAACCACCTTCGGTAGCAAAAAATAATCGATCATTGTGGTAATGAGACTGCCCCAAGAAACCCAATGAAAAATTTATGTCAAAAACACGAGGATCCAGCTCTAAAGAAGAAATTTCTTTTTTGTCCACGTCATACTTTAAAAAACCTTCGTTGCCAATAAAGTACAAATCTCCTTTATCTGAAAGCATCATTCCCGCGCCATACGCATCAAATACGGTGTCATCGCCACCTTTTAATACCTCTGGCCGGTTAGCCTCCCCTGTTTCCATATCAAACAACCGTATTCCGTTGTACGTATTGAGAAACAATTCGCCACTTTGCGTTGGAACAATTTTGTTTACGGCGCCTTCGCCGATAATCGCTCTTTGACTTTTTGAATACAGATACTTCTCAGACTTTTTTGTCGTGAAATCATAGTGATTAAGCCCGTTTTCTGTACCTATCCATATTTTATTAGGTTCAGTCTCGGCAAACGACCACACCACATGGCTAGTCAAAACGCTAGCCTCACCGGCTCGTTCATTCTGGATAGCAAAAATATCCGCACTTTTCACACCGAAATACAGTGCACCAGCATAGACTGAACTTAACCAGAGGTTGTCAGAT
Organism: Alteromonas sp. AO-Serp; assembly: GCF_017849675.1. Taxonomy (NCBI): domain Bacteria; kingdom Pseudomonadati; phylum Pseudomonadota; class Gammaproteobacteria; order Alteromonadales; family Alteromonadaceae; genus Alteromonas; species Alteromonas sp. AO-Serp. The sequence continues at coordinate 15,293 of NZ_JAFLMX010000353.1, read as the reverse complement.
TCATCTTTGGCAATGGCGATAATTTTTTTGTTTGAAATTTCGGTGAAACCGTTATGCGGTTCTAAGATGTGTTCGTATTCCCAACCACCTGCTTTTTTACTCAGCTGATATAGCCCTTTATTAGTGCCCATCCAAAAAGCGTCGTCTTTGTACTGAACCAACGTCCACACGTTTCTGTCAGATAGAACCTGTGTAAAGACATGTTCTTTTTCGCCCTGTACCTGCTTGAGAAAGTCTTGTTTCTGAGCAACAAATACGCCCGAAACCGTTGAAATCCACACCCTGTCCTTATCGTCTAAAAGTAGAAACTTTGCATTGGCGTTATCGAGGTTTTCGGGAATATCACCCAGGTAATCAAGTCGACGTAAAGACTGTTCTAAATTGTTGATATTTTTGACGTACACCCCCGATGTAGTGGCTACCAGTAAGGTGTCTTCAACGGTGATTGCCGCCCGGATGCTTTGGCTGTTACCCAACAGCGGCTCAGGGAGCTTTGCTATTCGCTCAAGGGTTTTAGTTTGCGTGTTAAATTTATGCACTTCTTCTGCCAGTGCAATGATAAGGTGCGTGTCATCTTGCCAATGAAAGGTTTCTGCATGTTGCACAAAACCTTCAAAGTCGTGGTAGTACGTTGGCTCTAATTGCACCACATCTTGAGTGGCCAAATCGAGATAATAAACCCCTCTGCCGTACACGCTAAACCACAACGCTTCAGTACCTTGAAGGGCAAGTCGATAAATGGATGAGTCGATAAGAGAATTGTCTGGACCTGCTATTCGTTTAGTTCTAACTCCATCCCAACGAACCAAACCACCTTCTGTGGCTATCCACACAAAGCCATCTTCGTTTATAACAATGTCGTTGACGATATCTTGCGGAAGGCCATTTTTGGTCGATAAAGACTGAAAGACGGGATTAGACAGTCGCGGCGAGGCCACCGCTTGTAGGCTTACAACTAAAAACAGCAGTAAAAAATAGTTGAAATATCTCATCAAAAATGGATCGCACGTTTTAAATTTTTATTATAAGCCCAAGTGTAACAGAATGTTTTAAACTTGGGCAGCTTCTAAAATGAGGTTTTAAAAAACGTAAAGGACACATCTATCGCATTGATAAATAAAAATTAATTTTTCTAAAGCGTACAATATGAACAAAAGCAAAAGGCGCGTCCGACTAAATACACTTAGGGCTATTTCAATATTTTTATTTTACGCTTGCTGTACAGGAATGCGACCAACTGGAACAACCTGTCTGCGAATGCTTGGCTGTGGCGCTAGCCTGTACAAATCACCGTTCTGCCCTACATAGGTCTTTTTAATACCGCACGCTTTAGCAATATTTGCATGTGCTTGAAGGTGTTGATGCTCCCCGTGAACCGGAATAGCAATGTTCGGTTTAACCCAATGATACATGAGCTTTAATTCTTCTTCACAGGGGTGACCGCTGGCATGAATTGGCAGCGTGCTATCTTCACTGTGAATAACCGTTACTCCCTTTGCCTGCAGCGCTTTACTTAATCGGTCTACACTCTCTTCATTTCCGGGAATAACTATCGAAGAAAATAGCACAGTATCCCCTTTGTCTAAGCTAAGGTAAGGGTGAGTGTCTTTTGCAAAACGCGCCAGTGCGGTATTTTTCTCGCCCTGGCTGCCTGTCGCTACGGCTAAAACTTCATGGGGGGGAAGATAACCTAAATGCTGGGGATCGGACACAGGCAAATCGTCCGGCCAAATGCCCTGTTGCTTGGCAATGCCGTACATGTTCATTAACGAACGACCGTACAGCGCCATGTAGCGCTTAGTTTTCTTGGCGACTTTAGCCAGCGAAATTAGCCGTGCTATATTGCTACCAAAGCAACCTACCACCGCTCTCCCCTTTAACGGCGCGATAGTGCTTAATAGGCCGTCGTAACAATTTCTCTCAGAAATTGAAAAGCCCGGTTTTGTTGCATTGGTAGAGTCTCCAACCATGGCAAGAATATTCTCACTGCCTAGTCGCTTGTAAAGGCTAACGTCAAAAGGTAAACCTGTTATGGGGTTAGCATCAATTTTCCAGTCTGCTGTATGCAATACTGTGCCTACTGGTGTATTGATTTTTAGTGCGAAGGGTTCTGGAAGAGAATGAGTAATGGCAAGCCAGTTAACGCTAAAAGACCCAATTTTCTTAGTATCGCCTGCGTCGACTTCAATAATGGCAATTCGGTTAGCCAATTTACTTCTTGCAAGCTTTCGCCTTAACACTTCGGCGGTAAAAGACGTAGTATAAATTGGCTTTTGGAAACGTTCCCAAAGGTAAGGAATTGCGCCTACATGATCTTCATGGGCGTGGGTAATGACAATGCCAGCCAGTGCTTCTTTTTGTTTAGCAATAAATGAGGGGTCCGGAGCCACAACGCGATGCGTAGTGGCTTTGAACGTATTCTGGTTAGACGCTTGGCTGACGCCTTTGTAGGCAGGTGTGAGAGGCTCATCAAAGGAAACACCACAGTCAACCATTAACCATTGACCATCGTGACCATACAAATTGAGGTTCATCCCAATTTCGCCCGTTCCGCCTAACGGAAGAAACCACAAATCATCAGAAGATGGGTGCAACAAAACGGCTATTACCTTCTCTCAGAGCATTGAATATTAGTTTGACGTTAAAATCTTTGAGCGCAGAGTCATCATTCGTGCAATTCAGCATTAAGTTGGTCTATCACTTCGGCCCACGCAGCGTCTTCAACAATGGCATCTTTCAAAAATGCAGACTGACTTTCATTCCAATAAGGCGCTTCATGAAGATGTTGGCTCTTATTCAGCCCTCGATGTGTTTCAAAAAATTCAGCAATTTCTTCATCTGAACTTCCTAAACCGAGTTGGCTAAATAGACTATTCATTGTGGGTTGCTCAGTAAACATAACGCCTCCTTGGGTTACTAATTAAGGGCATAATAAACGCCAGATACGTTGTACCCAACTAACGTTTTTATGCCCATTTGCTTAGTGGATAATTACCCTTTGTCTTCCCCTTGAGATCACATCTTAAAGGTTGTCAGCGAACTCTTCTGGCGTAATCACCTCTCCTTCTTCAGCAGGTACAGGACATACAATGACCATTAATTCATCTTGCGTCATGCCCGGCACCCACTTAGTCAAAAACTCTTCGGTGCTTAATTCCATCGCTTCACAGTGTGCCCAGTCTTCGGTTGCCCACAAGAGTGCTAACTCAGCATCAGGCCAAACCGGAACACCATCTTCTTCATCAGTAGTTAGCATTACACAGCCGTGCTCATCTTTAAGAATGAAGAGTTTCTCTTCCGCTTTAATTGTTGCAAGGCTTGCTTCTAGTCGTTGAAATGCATTTTTTTCCAATAAAGGATGTAATTGTGACATAAGTTTCTCTCTTTAATTCTGCGACTCACATGCCTTTAAATTAGGCACAGTGGGTAAATTTAATGGCAGCGGTTAACACGCTTTAGACACGCTTTCTATTATCTCTGCTAGACCCACTCGTCTGACTTGCTTCATGCTGTGCATATACACCTTAAACGATACGTTTTCTAACATTTCAATTCTGGTCACTTTCACACTACCGGGTAACTGACTCTCAACGTTGGTCGGTAATACGGCAATACCACCTTCGCTCTGTAAATTGTTGAGCGCAAGATTCAACGAATTGGTTCTTAGCTTTGCATCGCGAAGTTGAGGGTAAGCAGTAAGCAACCAGTCTCTTGCCTTAGTTCCCCAATCAATAGCCACAAAATCTGCTGCATCAATAGTCTCAGACGCTTGTCCAATTCTATATAGCGCCAAATCCTGCTCTAGCAATACATCACTATTTACTTCTTCAGATTTCAACGGTTCCGTGGAGAATGATAAGTCCGTCACCCTTTCGTGCAATTGTCGCGAAAGGGTATCTAACGTAAGAACTTCAGCCTTTACTGACCAATCGGGAAACGAGTTGTGTAGGTGACTGAGCATCTGAGGCAATAACAGCTCGCTCGCAAGCTGTGTTGCGCCGCAAACAACATATTCAGAGGATTGAATTTGGAGCTCTTGTTTTGCTTCGTTTAGCGTTGCGCATAATTGCCTAGCGTAAGGCAGAAGTTTCTCACCAGATTGAGTGAGCTGTATACTGTTGCGTTGCCTAATAAAAAGCGTGGTATGAAAATACTCTTCAAGTAGCTTTATGCGTGCACTGACTGCAGATTGAGTAAGGTAAAGGTTTTCAGCCGCTTTACCAAAGTGACGAGTTTTTGCCACCTCTATAAAGGTGGTGAGAAAGCGTATATCCATGCTTATTGTACAACCGAATCAAAGTGGGTCTAAATTGACACAGATAGTACGGCAAGTAAACACAAAAGCACAGAAGCGCACCGCTATAAACGGTACGCTTTATTAAAATTTCACCAACTCGCTGAATTAATACTCTTCTTGGTGCAGGCGACGCTGTTTGTCACGGCGTTGCAGGTCACGCTTCTGCTTTTCCTTTACAGTACTTTGACGTTTGGAACTTGGCTTTTTAGCGTGAAAATCTTCCTCTTCTACCGAGTCCCATTCATCACGCTGGTAACGATAGTCTTTACTCATTGACTTCTCTGGGTTGTTAACACACTTCAATTATTATCTTAAGTGACAAAATAGAAAACGAATTTTAATCATCGTAGCGACAAGAATTTTTGATTATTCTCATCAGTGATTTTCATAGACTTTTAACGTCCAACTCATTTACGCTCGTGTAATAGCGATACCCGTTGCAGGGCCAATAAATAGATACTTACATTTCACTTTAATTTCAAAAACTTAGACACATCATACTTGAGGTTATCACCTCGTACTTTCTGTATACTTTTCTAACGTAATCTAAAATTTAGTGTTAGATTTTATACCGTTAAAAATTTTTTATTGATAAGAGAAAAATCTTTTGTTTTATCTTCGTTTTTAATTATCTTAAAAGTGCGCTGAACAAAACATTACGTTGGGTACAACATGAAAAGTTTAGCTATTCGACAATCTGCAAAACCTTATATTGACCGTCAGAAGTTTCCATACGGTTTTCGTAAATCAGGTGACTTCAGTATTACTGAAGCCGATCTTCTAACCCACTACGGCAAAACACTGCTAGGACTTGAAAATGGCGAGTTGTCGCCTGAAAGTGATGATGAGAGACATTTCGTCGAATTCGTTACAGGTAAAGTTGAAGCTAGCAATAACCTAGAAAAAGCCTGGGCGAAATACGTCAGATTAGCAAGGGGCAAAAAGCACTTCTACACCCTTCACAGCAGTGCGAGTAACCAGTCAGACTATGATGAAGATTACTCTGATGAAGAATTCGATGTAGCATAATGCTACAGCATTACTAAAAAGCTCGCTCCGGCGAGCTTTTTTGTTATTGAACAAATGATCTCAATCAACTTCAGACAAGAACAAAATGAAGAAACATTAAGGACTGTCTACACTTAGTAGTAATACAGAGTGATGTGCAGTGAATTGTGCATTTCATTCTGAAAAACGAGCCCATGCAAAGGAGGCGCAACGATGATCATTAGTTCAAAACAGCTTACTCACTTTTCTATACATGCCCTTGATGACAAAGTGGGCGGCATCCGCGATATCCTTTTCGACGACGAAACCTTCACTGTTCGCTACTTGGTCGCAGATACCAATACTTGGCTACCGCTTAGCCGCAAAGTGGTAATATCACCTATATCTGTCAAACAGCTAGATGAAGATAGTGAGTCTGTTCATATCAATATGACAGTTGATACATTGAAAAACAGCCCCTCTATTGACGAACATAAGCCTGTGTCACGTGAATACGAAGAAAACCTCTTCAAATATTTTGGTTACGGATACTATTGGATTGGTCCAGGAGCATGGGGAGAGTTCGCACATCCAAATGAACTGGTCGAATTACAACGCGCTGAAGAGTCTGAAACTGAAACCCCGAAAAAAAGCACCAACCACCTAAGAGCAGTGGGCGAAGTTGGTGGATATGAAGTAGCTACAACCACAGATAACGTGGGCCACATCAGTAACTTCGTCATTGACACCGAGAGCTGGAAGATAATCATGCTAGTGGTAGATACCAACAACTGGCTTCCGGGTGGTAAACATCTCGCACTTCTACCTAGCGATATTGAAAGTATCGACTGGGCGGCGCACAGCGTAGTAGTGAATTTAAGTCACGACGAATTGGTTGATAGACCTGAAGTGGAAAGTGAAAAAATATCTGAAGAAGGCTATGTGCCTATGCTTTGCGAGCAATTGAACAAAAACGGAAATTAATAACCGAAAAGTGTCATTGATGGTAATTTTTAGTTAGGAATTTTACAATGTCCGTTGTTGAAGGCGGACATTGTAGCTTAGGATGCAAAAAGAAGATTATTCGCAGAAAAATTCGTACATCAAAGCAATTAAGCGCTTGACGCGCTCGTCTGCTAAGCGGTAGTAAATAGTTTGACCTTGCCTTCTTGTGGCCACCATCTTTGATTCTCGCAATAAAGCAAGGTGCTGAGAAATCACTGGCTGCGAGACGCTAACAACTTCGAGAAGTTCGGTTACCGATTTTTCCTCTTTCAGCAACGAACAAAGCACCATAAGGCGTGTTTTATTCGCGAATTGCTTAAGGAAGATCTCGGCTTCCGCAGCGTGTTCCATTATATCATCTGAACCTATTACCATATCCTCGGACATAAGCACTCTCTATCTGTAAAGTATTTCGGCACCAATTTAGCCATTTACTATACTAAAGTATAAGGCATTTTGCCGACCTGCCAATTTATGCGACGAATCGCCGTATTTTACATTGTTTTATTACGCTGACATCAATATATTAGATTTTACTTATTTCAACTAAGTTTAGGCAAAAAGGAAAAATATGCTTATAGACATGAAGACTCGAATAGAAAACATAGACGTGAACTTACGCACTGTATCTGCGGAGCAAGCGGCCAGTGAGTGCCGAATCAATAGCGGTATATTGATTGATGTACGAGAGAGTGCCGAAGTTGCCAATCAGCCCGTACCTTCTGCGCTTCACATACCACGCGGCGTGCTCGAAATGAAGGCACTGGAACAGTTTAAAGATGCTTCAGCGCCACTTTATATTCACTGTGCGTCGGGCGTTCGAGCAAAACTAGCTGCAGAGCAACTTATAAAGATGGGCTATGAGAACGTTTCGGTTGTGACATGCCCTGTACCCACGATAAATCAAGCAAACTAGAAATGACTTCTTAACCACGCGTATGCTATAAGTAGCGTTAATTAAGAGTTTTAAGGCGCTTTATGCTGAAATCTACGTTAGAACAATGGCGAATGTTCAAAGCCGTCGTCGATGCAGGCGGCTTTAATCAAGCTGCTACTGAAGTTCACAAAAGTCAATCGAGCGTTCACCACGCGGTTCAAAAGCTTGAAAACGCCATTGGAGTGTCATTGTTTGAGAATATTGGACGTAAAGTCCAGCTTTCGCCGCAAGGTGAACTTATGTATCGCCGTGCCTCTTTTTTGCTTAGCGAAGCGCACAAGCTCGAGGCCGTTGCCAATAGTCTTAAATCTGGCACAGAAACAACTTTACGCATAGCGGTGGATATTATTTTCCCGTCTGAATTGCTTTATAACGTGCTAGCGAAAGTTTCTGCTGAGTTCCCGCTCCTTCGTATCGAGATAGAAGAAACTGTACTCAGTGGCGCAAATTCACTTTTGAGCAATGGTAAAGTTGATTTAGGCATCTCTCCTTTCGCGTTTTCTAATGGCTTTAGCGAAGACTTGTGCGAAATTGAATTTGCAGCTGTCGCTCACGCCGACCATCCATTGCACCAATTGGATAGAACGCTCACACTGGAAGACTTAAAGGCTTATCGTCAAATTGTGGTAAGGGATTCATCCGCGGAGCGTAAAGCTGATGTGGGCTGGTTAGGTGCAGAGCAGCGCTGGACCGTAAGCCACGTTAGAACGTCATTAGATATTATTACTCAGGGATTGGGTTTTGCGTGGCTGCCTATCGCAATAATTAAAGATGAGCTAGAAGACGGTACACTCGTTCCCCTTCCCCTCGATAATAATGCAGCGTTGCGTAAGGCGCTCCTTTATTTGTCTTTCGAAGACGGCGATACGTTGGGACCAGCTGCCCGTGCTTTTATTGGCGAGCTACGATATCAAACAATGAACCTTCCATCGTCAGATTTTATGCTCGATTCGTGTACTGAGTAGTTAGAGCATCAACTTAGCGCGACTGCAAGGCGTTCAAACCCAAGTATAAAGCCAAATAGCGATAACGAAACACCAACTAACGCCACAGCACCGTCGTCTGTGGCCATGCCTATTGCCATAATAAAAACAGCAAAAGCGGGAATAAGCCCCATAAAGGGAATAAGCTCCAGTGGAATCATTACAAATCCGCAACCTGCACAGCACAATGCGATGAGTGATCTGAACACAGGCTGGCGCATGAAAAAACACCGAGGAACTAAAAAGCGGTCTACGCGTACTGCATACGGTTTAACCTTTTCGACAATGTAGCGAAGCTGATCGGCGTCACAGTTTAGTTGCATCACTTTTTGCGGTAACCAAGGATGCCTACGACCGAGTAAAATTTGCAACGCGATGAGTAAAATTGTCCCACCCGCTAAAGATGGGATCCCAGGGATGGCCCCAATCGGTGTGCAAGCGATAAAAGATGGCAGCGCCAACATTGGTCCAAAGCCTCTTTTCTCCATCACGTCCCAAAACTCAGCAAACTCAAACGTATCTTGTCTTGCTCGCGGCTGCATTTTCCCCAATAACTCATACAAGGTCATTGATCTTACAGCTGTTTTCCCCCACATCTTCAATTCCTTTGATATCACATTACCAGCGAATGTCGCGCTAATCAGACAGGCTCCTCGCCTAATTAATATACATTTCTTGCACCTACTCGATTTGCCATAGTGAGATTGCAAGTAACTTTAGACAGGCAAATGGTGCGAAAAATATGCCATCGATTGTATGTGACGGTGTGTTGAAGACAGGAATACTTTTTGCAAATGCCCCTGATAAGTAAAGTAAAATCACCTAATAAAACAAAGACAGATATAGACATTCTGTACTTTAGCGCGATGTGTACCGCTGATCGCAAAGAGTTGATAGATTAGAAGGTAGCGCAACCGACTATCTCTGGCATCAAGGTAAGTGTTCAAGATTTCCGGATTGCTTGAAGCGTTTAGATATTTTCCGATGCGCTTACGCTTTATCGATTTAAACCAGCGTATAAATAAACTTTAAATATGTGCTTTAGCATTCAGTTGTTAATAGCGTATGATAAAACTATAACATTGATTCTATTCCATATTTTTTCTGAATAGGAAACTAAAGAAGAGAGGGACATCCACGTGCTTACCGTACTTTTAGTTGATGACGACGCCGAGTTCACAGAAGTAGCTTGTACTATCATCGAATTTCTTGGCCACGAAGTACTTACCGCTGCCACACTCAAAGAAGCCCGCGATTGGTTAGAGAAAGAAACCTTTGACCATGTACTTCTTGATTTCATGCTACCCGATGGAAGCGGCGCGCACTTGTTCAATGAATTAGATGCACTTCCTAAGCGCCCTCGCGTTACTTTGATAACGGGTCACCCTTCTGTGAAAAGCGTGATAAAGGGTCTGTGTGGCCCCACGGTCGACTACCTTGTTAAGCCAATTCAACGGGAGGAAATAGAGGCCGTATTAAGTCAAAAGCCAAAAGAAAAAGCACCTGCACAAGAAAAAATAGAGAAACATTTTGACTTGCTGATTGGTGAATCGCCAATTATGAAAGAGCTCTACAAGCTGATTTCTAGAGTGAGTAAAACCAGCGCTAACGTAATGCTGCTTGGTGAAAGCGGTGTAGGTAAAGAAGTGGTGGCTGCCGCAATTCATCGTGCTTCAGAAAGTGAAGGTCCCTATATTGCAACCAACTGTGGTGCATTCTCAAAAGAACTAATAGGTAGCGAACTTTTCGGTCACGAAAAAGGAGCATTTACCGGCGCTGTAGGACGTAAAGAAGGTGTTTTCGAACAAGCTGAGGGCGGCACGCTCTTTTTGGACGAAATCACAGAAATGCCCATTGATATGCAGCCCAACTTACTCCGCGTTTTAGAAAACAAGGTTGTTATTCGTGTGGGCGGAACGAAGACCATCCCGGTGAGCTGCCGCGTTGTATCTGCCACGAACCGAACAATGGAAGAGATTGCGCAAAGCAAAGTACTGCGCGAAGACATCTACTTCAGACTTGCGGTGTTCCCAATCACCATTCCTCCGCTACGCGAAAGAAAGGAAGATATTCCATTACTAGCAAAAACCTTTATTGCAGAATTCAATAAAGATAATGGCTCGCAATTTAAGTGGGAAGATAGTCAACTCGATACGTTACAAGCCTACGACTGGCCCGGTAACGTGCGTGAACTAAGACACTTTGTGCATCGCGCTGCCATTATGAGCGACCCTGAAAAGAGTGAGATTGAATTACCAAAAACCATTGAGTCACCCTTCGCTCAAAAACAGAGCACGACACCGGCACTTCAAGCTGGTAGAACCATTGAAGACGTGGAAAAAGAGCTAATTTATGCCACGTTGGAAAAAGTGAATGGCAATAAGACCACCGCAGCAGAAATGCTGGGAATTAGTACAAAAACGCTTTACAACCGTCTTCATGCATATGGTGACTTAAGTAAAGACGACTAAGTAAGAGGTATTGGGCATGACTAGCGAAGAACTTTCTCGACTAAATGTTTATGTGCATGATGCACGCAAACCATTAAACAGAATATCAATGCAAGCTGAGCTAGTAAAAATGGCATTAAACGGTGACGTTCCACCTGAAAAGGCATTGGTTGCGTTGGATAAAATAATAAGCAGTGCTAAAGACTGCAGCCATACTCTTGCTGAAATGACATCAGAGTTAAGTGGCAATGTTTCGGATTAAGTAAATGATTACTAAAGTATTGTCTTCACTATACAGTTGGATAATTTTAGTTGTTCTGGTCATTATTGTAATAACTGCTAATTCATTTTACGTAGTTAGTACATTGAATGACCTATCTGCTCTGGAAGCGCGGCTGTTCACTACGAACCGTGTTATCAATGCAGTTAACCGCCTTCACGTTGCTGTACTTCGTGTGGAGTCTGGTCAGCGCGGCTATATGTTAACTGGCGATGAAGAATATCTTACCGACTACACCGAAACGTTAAGCGTAATCGGCGAATTAATGGATGAGGTAGAAGTAAGCTCCTTCTCTTCAGATATTAACGACCAGTCCATCCGCATCGAAGAACTTTTGTCTTTAACCAAAGCTAAAATCAATGAAGTCATTGAAATAGTTGAGCTGTATAAAGAAGGGAAAGAGCAACAAGCTGTCATTTTAGTGAATAGCGATAAGGGTATAAAACTCTACAAACAGTTTGAAACCTTATTTAGAGAGATCGACGGTTCAGAACGAGATATGCAAGGCACGCATTTAGCCAACTTAATGAGCCTAAGAAGGGACTCTGTTAATACGCTGATCATTTCCTCTGCAACGACTCTGCTACTGATTATTACGGTATTTTTGTTGCTCAAAATAAATTCCCGTGAGCATGAGAAATACCAAGCTGACCTAGAGTCTGTTAACGAAGATCTAGAATCTCGGATAGCAGATAGAACGCAAGAGTTAAGTGTTTATTCAGACGAATTAGCACGAAGTAATAGAGAGTTGGAAGATTTTGCCTTTGTGGCGTCACACGATCTGCAAGAACCATTAAGAAAAATTCGGGCATTTGGTAACCGCTTAGAATCGGGTTACAACGATGTGATAGACGAACGTGGCAAAGATTATCTTGCGCGCATGCTCAATGCAGCAGAGCGGATGTCCATGCTTATTTCAGATCTTCTCGCCTTTTCTCGCGTTTCCACACGAGGTAAAGAGTTTGACGACGTTAATCTAGACACCGTAGTGGATAGCATCATGGGCGATTTGGAAATCGCTATCGATGAAAAGTCTGCGCAAATACATGTTAGCGATATGCCGACTATTCGCGGTGACAAATCGCAATTAGAGCAGCTGTTTTTAAACTTAGTGTCTAACGCACTGAAATTTCAGAGCGAGGGCGTGAGGCCAGAAGTAACGATATCTGCAAGGGACGCGACGGAAGAAGAAACGAAAGACATTCTGCTTGCTGAAGAATATGACTGGACAAAAATCACCGTATCAGACAACGGTATAGGGTTCGAGCAATCGTTTGCTGAAAAAATATTTGCCCCTTTCCAACGCCTTCACGGTAGAAGTGAATACAAAGGTACGGGGATTGGGCTTGCCGTTTGTCGTCGTATTGTAGAACGGCACAACGGTCAAATAACCGCAGTTAGTTCTCCCGGAAAAGGGGCAACGTTCTCGATAATAATACCCAAAAATAGTGAACCGTTTGGTTCTAGCAACAATAATGGAGAAGCACACAATGACGCGTAAACAAACTCAGCCTATCAATATACTTATGGCGGACGATGACGAAGACGACCGCCTACTTACGGTTGACGCGCTCAAAGAGAGCCGCGTTCTAAACAATCTATTTTGTGTTGAAGATGGCGTTGAATTATTAGAGTTTCTTCGACATGAAGGTAAATATACAGATCCTGCATCGGCACCGCGACCTAGTCTTATTTTACTGGATTTAAATATGCCAAGAAAAGACGGTAGAGAGGCGCTGCAAGAACTGAAAAACGACCCCAAGCTTCGCAGTATCCCAGTGGTAATTCTCACCACCTCTAAAGAAGAGGAAGATATGCTTCGCGGTTATGATCTAGGTTGCGCATCTTACATTACAAAACCAGTGAACTTTGAAGGATTGGTTGAACTAATGCGCGCGCTCGGACGTTACTGGATAGAGTTCGTAGAATTACCACACGAGTAAACAAATAAGGGTTAGTTGAATTTTTGACAACCCAAACATGTTACTCAATAAAATTTCAAAAATACCGCATCGGTAAACGAGGTACTAGATGTCAGAGGTAATAAAAATTTTATTGGTAGAGGATGATGAAGATGATTACTTCTTAACCTCTGACTATCTAGCACAGTGCGAGTCACCTACGTTTGAGTTGACGTGGGTGACGAATAGCTTAGACGCAGTAGAGGTACTAAAGACACAAAGTTTCGACCTGTGTTTGTTAGATTACTTACTGGGTGCTGAGAACGCGATTGATGTACTGGGTGTTTTAAAATCTAACCAATTCAATTTACCCGTGGTGATACTTACCGGACAGTCGGATGCTACGGTGGATGAAATGGTCATGCGAGCAGGTGCCGCAGACTATTTACAAAAATCTGAAATTGAATCACCGCGGTTTATGCGCACGATTAGATACGCCATGGTTCGCCGTGACATCGAGAACGAGCGAATTGAGCGAAACAAAGTAGAGCAAAAGAACAAGGCCAAAGATAAGTTCCTTGCGCATTTAGGGCATGAGCTGCGCACCCCCCTCACCTCTATTCTTGGCTACACCGAACTGCTTTTAGACGATGCGAGAAACAGCCCTTTTCAACAAGAGTTATCTATTATTCACTCTAATGGCAAGCACCTGTTAAGCCTACTCAATGATTTGCTAGACATGTCGCGGATAATGGCAGAGAAACTTGAACTCAACATTAAAGAAGTGAACTTAAGCGCGTTTTTGACGGATATTCACTCATTAATGCGTTTAAATGCCAAAGACAAAGGACTAAGCCTTAACGTTGTTTCAAAAACAAAAATACCAGAGTTTATACACACAGATCCTACCCGCCTGCGTCAGGTATTATTGAACCTAATTTCAAATGCGGTGAAATTTACCGACAAGGGCAGTATCACGCTTACCATCTCTCTCGACGAGCCGTCTGAAAACGATTCGAGTCAAACACTGCTGCGGTTTTCTGTAGATGATACAGGTATCGGCATGCCGCCTGATAAGCTCATCAATATTTTTCAGCCTTTCGAACAAATAGAAGATGTGATGCGTGCCAATCATGGCGGAGCAGGACTGGGACTTGCCATTTGTAAAGAGCTTGTCACTAAATTGGGCGGCGACATTGATGTTAAGTCTCGTTTGGGAGAAGGCAGCACGTTTACATTTGATATAAACCCTGGCGATGTTTGCGAGCAGCCTCGTGTAGATCTTGAATTAGGCCAAATTCAACCTGTCGAGTCTAGTAGCATCAATTTAAACGTGACTGGACGCGTATTAATTGTTGATGACTTGCGAGAAATTCGACGCCTAACTGGCCACCTTGTGAGTCAATCTCAAGCTGACATTAGCTACGCTGAAAATGGCGTAAAAGCACTAGAAGCCGTTTTGCAGGCGGATGAACACAACCAGCCCTTCGATCTCGTTTTAATGGATATTCATATGCCAGTGATGAATGGCATAGAAGCCCTACATGCGATTAGACGACATGGGCAGGATATCCCAGTGATTGCCGTGACAGCAGCAAGCCGCAAAGGCTTAAGAGAATCGTTAATTCGCGAAGGGTTTAACGACGTAATTGGAAAGCCCATTGACCGGTTTGCACTGGCTAACTTGCTTTCGCAATACCTTCCGCCAGGTAATCACGTAACATTTACCAACGTGGAAGCCCAAGTTGCAGACATGCCAATGAACAAGCCGTATGCTCCAGAGGAAGAGACCGCTTATCGAGGGCTTGCAAACCCTGGGCAAGCAGAGCAGAAAATCCAGTCTACTGATTCAAATGGTAATTCAGATCAGCCTGCCAATAAGCACATACTTGTGATTGAAGACGATGAGGATGCGGCGGAGTTACTGCAATTGTTTCTTTCCCACTTAGGTCATACGGTCACTACTCAGTACAGCGGTGCTGAAGCATTACAGGCTGCAGAAAATCAAAGTTTCGATCACATTCTTATGGACCTTACCCTTCCCGATTATAACGGTTACGACTTAGCGAGTGAGCTCAAGCAAAAGCTACCAGATGCCATTCTTACTATTGTAAGCGGTCACGAAGCGGACTCCGAAGCGATGACAACCATAGGGATCAACAGTGCATTGCTCAAACCTGTCACCAAAGACGATTTAGCCTCGGTAGTGGGCTGAAAAGTTAATTTTATCGCTGCCAACCTGTACCGAATGTCGGAGGTTGAGCAGCGCATCATCAAGACCAAGAAAATATTACAGACGTAAGACACAACAGTGTGTGAGACTTGCAAATAAGCACCTCACTCAACAATAGAAAAATAAAAATAAGCCATATAAAACAGTAAGATAATAGTTTGGTATACCAGTTGCAGCTATCTATGTGAACCCAAAATATTAAGGAGAGTATTATGGCTAC
>NZ_JAFLMX010000301.1:0-23680 GCF_017849675.1 Alteromonas sp. AO-Serp | reverse complement strand
GTATAAATTCCAGGGGTATCAACCCAGCCTATGCCTTCTTCTGAAATGGCCGTTGCTTCAGTAATAATGAGCCCTGCATCTGCGCGTTGTACATAGTGATCGCCCATAATTTTATTGGGTATGCGATCGGCGCCAGCTCTACCTCTCGTCATAGGGGCTAAGACCATGCGGTTTTGCAGTGTATTCTCTGCCCAATCAAACGGGCTAAAAAGTACTGAGTCTGTCATTCTTATTCCTTATTCAACGTAGAATAGATTGATGTTGAAGCGCTAAGCGTATTGGTGCTCAAAACGCTATAAGATAGTAGTGAATACAGAGATAGCGAGAAGTTGGATTGGTAGAAAGTTGTCCTTGAAACTAATTAAACTCAACGGCAGGGAATGGCATCGGTTTGAAAAAAAGCGCCCGAAGGCGCTGTAAAGTGTATTGCAGGGAGATTTAAAGTATCAAAGCCGCTAGGTTTACGTCGAACCTTAGGCCCAGAACAATCGCATCATCAAGTGCCATGGCTCTGTCGCGCTGTGCGAATTGGTCGGGGTTGATAATGTAGTGAACGTTCGGCTGAATTCTTACGTGGTCATTGAGTTGATAACCATAACTTAGCTCTAACATGGTTTGGCTGCTTGCTGGTGTACCAACCCCGCCGTTTATGCTTCTTAATATACGCTGATCCTCTAGCGCTTCGTCACTGTACTGTTGACGGGTAAATACGAAGCCAATGGTATCGTCAGGGCGTGAGGCCAGTGTGCCTCGCAATACAAAGCCCGCTTTTATATAGTAGTCTTCAATCAGCTCGCCCGATGTACCGGTTAGCACGGCACCGAATAGTGTTAACCCTTCTTTCGTTAGTGGGTTAGGACGAGTAACAGTTTGTTCAAAACGTGCGAATATACCCGAGCGACCGTTTCTAACAGCGTAATCATTGCCTGACTGCGCCGCATAGTTGCCCTCCTCATCAAAGACTGGGTCGGTGTAGTCTGCGCCATCGTACCAACCGCCAATTTCGTAGCGTCTTGGAAGTTCGTCATTGTCCCACGTAGTTTGATATCCCAGAGTGAAGGGCACAACAACACCTGTAGCCTCATTAGTCGCCCAATCGAAGCCGTGATCGCCTAAGTCTTGATGACTGGTGTTATCTTCATAGACGCCGGTATGAAAGTATGTTTTTTGCGAAAGCCAGTATTTCGCATGGCCACCCCAACTCGAAACCGGCCACCAAGTAAAGTTACTGGTTCTAAATACAAAGGTTGGGTTCCCACAAGCAGCATTGGTTTGAAAATATTGACAAAGTTCAGAGCCTAAAAAGCTGATATTCGCTACTGTGCGGCCACCTTCCAGTTCTAAATCGCCATCTAAAAACGAGGAAGAAATCGTAAACCGTGCAAGACGGGTATTTTGGCCGCCAAAGATTTCTTGTACGGACGTACTGTTCCCAATGTAGTGCTCGGCTAAGTTTTTGCCGTGTCGGTTTGTCATGGCAATATGGATTTTGGTGTCTTTCCAGCCCGCTAGCGTATTTAAATCTAATTCCCCACCTACAAAGAGCTGACCAGCATAGGCACTGCCTCTGCGTTCACCACCGTCAATATTGGTGGCTGACTCACCCGTATAACTTGCTTGAAAGTCAAACGCGTCTTGAAACTTACTTTGTGATGCTGACGCAGTGGCGGCAACAATGGCGGTGCTTGCGAGGAGCGCTGTTTGCAAGCCTGTCTTACATCCAGAAAAGCGACGGGTAACTGTAGGTGTTTTCATCATTATTCTCTCAATTAAAAATGTTTATCAACCGCAGCTTGTTATAAGCGTGTGACTGATGACATCTACGCATTTGTTGCTAACTCCTTGTTGACGCAAGATAAATCAGAGTTAGCTAACGTTACAACGCGTTAACATATGCTTGTTTTGAACGAAATCTAACTAACCTTTGTTATTAAATCAACCTTGTTTATTTATTTCTTTTGCTACATTTGTGTGTTTTTCGTTAATAGTGGGGAGATGCGATGGCAGTATTTCAAGGTGAGTAGAAAGCGTTCAGTGAGGCGTGCTATCTAGGTTATGTCATTGTCTATTAAGAAATTTTCAAAGGCGGTTTTATCCGTTTAATAATAGTCACGCATTTTCTGTTAACGGTCGTCTACATATAAAGTCTAATTTTTAACGCAATCTGAAATAAGTAAATCAAATTGATTTATTGACAGGGGTAAAGAGCAATGCTTAAATTGGTTAACTAATTTTTTACAAGCGAAAGGCCGTTCTTATGAAAAACAACGCCCCTTTGGTTTCCAAAGACACATTGATTCCCTTTGTATTGTTAACGATTTGCTTTGCTGCATGGGGTGTGGCTGCGAACATGACAGACCCTTTGGTAAAGGTATTTAGTAAAATATTTACCATGTCGTCTTTGCAATCGGCATTGGTTCAATTTGCCTATTATGGCGCGTATTTTTGCTTAGCCATCCCTGCTGCTTTTATCAACAAGCGCTTTTCTTATAAAACAGGTGTATTGACCGGACTGGGCTGCGCGGCCGCGGGGGCATTCTTGTTTTATCCTGCAAGCCAAACCATGACTTACGGCTTTTTCCTTGCTGCACTTTTTGTATTGGCTGGTGGATTATCCATTCTGGAAACGTCGGCGAACCCTTACGTCATGGCGATGGGAAATCAAAAAAGTGCGACACGCCGTTTAAATCTAGCTCAAGCATTTAATCCCGTTGGTACTAATTTAGGTGTGTTTTTGGCTGCAACACTTATATTGCCAAACCTGAATCAGGCATCTGCACAAGAGCGTGCCGCCATGTCGGTAAGCGAGCTTAAAAACGTGATAGGGGCTGAGCTTGATGCGGTAATGCTTCCTTATGTAGGTATGGCATGTGTACTCGTTTTGGTTTGGGTTGCAATCTTCCTGATCAAAGCGCCAATTCAAGAATCGGTTGAGTCTAGTGTGGAAGACGTTCAGTTGGGCGCTTCGCTTAAGCGGTTAGTAGCCAACAAGCATTATCGGTTTGGCGTATTGGCTCAGTTTTTTAATGTCGGAGCACAAACGTGCGTGTGGACCTTCACCATCCAATATGCAATGAAAGCGACAGGTGGCAATGAAGTGAGTGGTGGTGAAATTTTACAATACAGCATGATTGTATTTCTAATTTCTCGTTTCGTGATGACGTGGGTTATGCAGTACCTCTATCCAGCTAGACTGCTAATGAT
This sequence comes from Alteromonas sp. AO-Serp, assembly GCF_017849675.1. Lineage (NCBI taxonomy): Bacteria > Pseudomonadati > Pseudomonadota > Gammaproteobacteria > Alteromonadales > Alteromonadaceae > Alteromonas > Alteromonas sp. AO-Serp. Next base: position 20,476 of record NZ_JAFLMX010000301.1, on the reverse strand, counting down.
CATGTCACTGATTGCCATGGCGCTATGTATCTTCATGACACAGTCTCCTAATTTAGCAGGCGTAATCGCATTGGTATCTATCTCTGCCTGTTTGTCACTCATGTTTCCAACGATTTACGGCATTGCGCTTGAAGGTCTGGGGGAAGACACTAAGCTAGGCGCAGCAGGCCTTGTAATGGCCATTCTTGGTGGAGCTATTATGCCGCTGTTCCAAGCCGCCATTATTGATAGCGCAGGTGTTGTTGTGTCATATATTGTTCCAGCTATTTGCTTCTTGCTAGTAGGTGGCTATGGCTACTTCGACATGCGCGCCAAAAAGAGCAGCGCTAAGCCTCAGTCCGAAATAGACGCAGATGCCCTTAAAAAGATGGAAATGGGAATAGCTAAATAGTATTTCTTCAGAAACGTGTACGGGGCCAGTGATTCTATCACTGGCCTTTTTTGTATATTGAATACGTTATGTATTCCACTTTTTTGAGGAATGCACTCAATTAGTTAACAGCATTTTTTCACCGTATTTTCATCAGTTTAGTGCATGTTGAATATAACTGATTTTTCCCCTTGTATAGCGCAGAACACCTGCTAAAGCATGAACAGCAATCGTATAATTCACCCCTGACAATTTGGGAGTAAAACGTATGCTGGACTATGTGCTCATTGGCATAGCGGTAATGGCATTATTGGGTGTGGTATTTGAAGAAGTGCTACACGTGAATAAAGCCAAAACCACATTATTTTTCGGAACATTCGCATGGATCCTTCTTTTCATAGATGCGAATAGGGGCCCTCACCTAGCAGAGCTCAATGAACACCTCATAGAAAACATAAACGAAATATCCACCCTCTGGTTATTCCTTGTAGCGGCAATGACTTTCGTTGCTTACCTTAACCGCAAAGGCATGATTGAAAACATGTTAAACATTATCATGCCGCAAAAAATAACCCTCAAAAAACTCATATTCTTTACCGCTATTTTTAGTTTTTGCTTCTCCTCGCTAGCTGACAACATCACAGCGACCTTGGTGTCTATTGCCATGGTTTTATCCTTGGGTTTGCCCTTCAACCAAACCATGCGATTTGCCGTGCTAGTGGTATTTGCGGTGAACTCTGGGGGCGTGTCGCTAATAACCGGGGATGTCACCACTCTTATGATTTTCTTGGATGATAAGGTCACTATAACTCAGCTGCTCTTACTTATTATTCCTTCACTCACAGCAGTACTATTTCTAGCGTTACTGTTGAGTATAGGTATGAAGGGGGAGGTTAAAATAAAAAAAACACGCCATGAACTTAGGCCGGTTGATTACGTAATTGCGGGAATATTCCTGTCCACTATTGTACTGACGTTAATTGCCAATGTGCTTTTTGCTATTCCACCTATGCTTTCGTTTTTAGCGGGTATGGCGGTTATGTTTTTAGTGGCAACCTTTATGGGAGAAGAAAAATATGATGATCCTATCTTGGACTATATTCGCCTAATAGAATTCGACACGCTTCTGTTTTTCCTTGGGGTGTTGCTGCTTGTCGGAATGCTCGATCACATTGACGCATTGGGCGCACTTTTACATGTATATAGCGTAATGCCTTCAACAGGGGCCAACTTTGTGATGGGGGTGTTGTCTTCCATGATAGATAATGTGCCATTAACTGCTGCGTTGTTAAAAGCGGACATTGCCATGTCGACAGCTGAGTGGATGGCGTTCACGTATGCAGTAGGCGTGGGGGGCTCGTTACTTATTATTGGCTCATCAGCAGGCATTGTTACCATGAGTAAGGTTAAGGGCCTGACGTTCGCCAAATACGGCAAGTTCGTGTTGCTTCTTCTTGCAGCGTATAGCGTGGGTTACGCGCTGGTATTGGTAATGGCGAATATGTTTGTTACGGCAAGTTAAGGTGGTGACGTTGCTTTTATAAAAAGAACCAATAAAGCGTTTGAGGGCGATAGTCTGTCGCCCTTACGCTTTTTTATATAACGCTCCGAGTACCGTGGCTTTCGAAGCCCCTGTGACTGCAGGCACATTGCCTGGAATATCATTCACATACGCATGTGCAAACCACGCAAATGCTGCGCCTTCAACGTGCTGTGGATGGATGCCCAGAGCATGGCTGTCTGTTACTACATAATCGCTTAACGCATTGCTCAGGTTATGCATTAATGCTTTATTGAATGCGCCACCGCCACACACTATAACTTCGCTTTTTGCGCCTTCTCTATTCGTTTTAGGTAAATGCTTTACAATTTCCTGAGCGATAGTGCTACCTGTTAGCGAAAGTAAGGATGCTTGCACGTCTTTAGGGGCTAAATTATTGTTCTTTTCTTCGCTTTGCAGCTCTGCACTAGAAGGGAAGTAATCGGCGAGCGCATTGCTTAACCAATTAATATTGAAATACTCTCTGCCAGTACTTTTAGGCGCAGGCAAAGCGAAGTAATCATCCAGTAAGAGCCTGTCTAACAGACCTGAGTGACAATGCCCTGACGCAGCCCATGCTCCATCTTCATCAAAGCTTTTATTTAAATGAAGGCTTATCCACTGATCCATCAAGGTGTTACCGGGTCCGGTATCAAACCCTTTAGGTGGCGAAGCATCTTGTTTTGGCGCAAGCAGTGAAACGTTTGCTATGCCGCCAATGTTAACGAGTGCCCGGTGTTTATCATCACTGGCAAATACTGCATTGTGAAAAGCGGGCACTAAGGGAGCACCCTGACCACCAAGGGCTATATCTTTGCGCCTAAAGTCGGCAATAACATCAATGCCGGTAAGAACAGCGATGGTATTAGGATCGCCTATCTGACAGGTGAAGCCGCGTATGGATGATTCTGCAAAGTGTGCTGACAATACATCGGAATTTGGGTGGTGACGTATGGTTTGGCCGTGCGAGCCAATAGCCGTAATATCCGAAGGATGTAGGTTGTTTTTCTCAATCAGCGCTAAGGTGACCTTTGCAAAGGTTTCAGCAACCAGTCTATCAGCGATGGCCAAACTATTAAGTTCATCAGGACCTTCACTACAAAGTGCATTGAGTGCAGTAAGTAATTCGGCAGAATAAGGAATTGAATGGGCGGCGAGGGTGGTGCAAGACGTTTGCGAGATGTCGCACAGGACGGCGTCGACGCCGTCCATGCTAGTACCTGACATCAGGCCAATATATTTTGCCATTTAGTCGTCGCTATTTCATTGCAAGCATAATGCGCTTGTTATTATCTAGCTGCTCTTGGCGTATTGCGGCAATTTCCATAAATCTTTCTCTCTCTTCCTTAGCAATAGGAAGCGCCTTCGGTAGCTCTACCGTACGAGGGTTTCGGTGAACACCATCCACTAAGAACTCGTAGTGAAGATGGGCGCCAGTAACCATACCTGAACTACCTAAATAGCCCACGGTTTGGCCTTGCTTAACCGTATCTCCTACCTTCACTGCACGCTTTTTAAAGTGAAGATATTTGGTTGTGTATTTCTCGCCATGCTGAATGAATACATGGTGACCGTTATATTTATCGTATCCGGCTTTAATTACCTTACCGTCACCCGCAGCCATAATTGGCGTACCAACCGCAGCAACATAATCTGTACCGCGGTGCGCTTTCCAACGCTTTTGCACGGGGTGGAAGCGAGCTTTTGTGAAGTTAGAGCTTACATATCTAAAATTCACCGGCGCACGTAAGAAGCTCTTACGCATACTGCGCCCTTCAGGCGTGTAGTATGTGCCATCTTCGTGAAGAATAGCGCTAAAATGCTCGCCTTGGTTAGTAAATTCCGCTGCTACGATGTCGCCGTAACCGACAAATTCACCGTCGATGTATTGCTCTTCGAATACTACGTTGAACGTATCGCCAGAACGGATCTCAATGGCGAAGTCGATATCCCAGCCGAAAATACCCGCCAAATTCATAATTTGGTTGCTGGTTAAGCCTGCATCACTGGCAGCGTTCCAAAAGCTTGAGTGAATTTCACCTTGGGCGAAGTTGTAGCGAATGTCTACATCCCGCTTTTCAAGCTCAGCGGTTAAGGCGCTGTTCTCATCCGACGATTCTGGACGTACAAACAGGGTTTCAGTCGAAGACAATTTGTACTTTAGCTCGCCGAAGCTGCCGTCTTTATTCGCTTTAAACGATAGTTCATCGCCGGGCAATAAAGTAACCAGCGTTTTTGTTAGCTCTCCTGCCTGCGTTACGTTATATACGTCACGCGAAGTGAAGCCAGCACGCTTAAAAAGCTTTGCTAATGTATCGCCACTGCGCACCTTGTACGTCTGCCATGAAGATTCTTCTTCACCAGAAAATACGTTGGTTGACGGCGCAATATGAAGCTCCACCGGATAGCGGACACCCGCATCCAGAATGTGTGCTTCTTGATGGCGACTGGCTTCTACTGGTTCACTTGGAAAAAGAATAAGCCCACCCAGAAATAAGCTAGCTACTGCTAACCCAGTTCTGTGCTGTTTCGGTAATTTTTTAAATAAATTGAGCGCTTTAGAAGCGTCTAATTTCTTTCTCATACTACTGCCCACCTGAGAAATGTTATGTGCACAACACTATTTCACATACGTTGCTTAAAAATGCAACTTTTCTCATTATATTGTTAGCGCAAATTGTTACACCCAATAGCTCTTATCATGAAGACTATTTCTTGAGTTTACTGAATACAGTCCACGTTAATTCAGCACTCTATTTCCACGTTAAAAGCTGTTGGGTTTAACAACATGACTGTTTGTAATCCGTTTTTTGACGCGCAAACCTTTTAATGGTTCCGTTGTACGCGTAAAATGCCCGCCAATATTGAATATACAGTTTTTTTAAGAGTGTGACGTACAAATGAAAGATTGGCAAACAGCGCTAGCTGAGATTAAACGGGGCGTTGATGAAATACTCCCCGAAGAGGATTTAATTGAAAAACTAAAATCCGGCAAAACCCTAACCATCAAAGCGGGTTTTGATCCAACTGCGCCTGATCTGCATCTTGGTCACACTGTGTTGATCAACAAGTTGCGTACATTCCAGCAACTAGGCCACAAAGTTGTTTTTCTTATTGGCGATTTTACTGGCCTAATTGGCGATCCTACAGGTAAAAATGTAACACGCAAGCCTTTAAGTAAAGAACAGGTATTAGAGAACGCGAAAACGTATCAAGAACAGGTGTTCAAGATCCTTGATGAAGATAAAACGGAAATACGTTTTAACTCAGAGTGGATGGACGACCTTGGTGCGGCGGGCATGATCAAACTTGCTGCAAGTCAGACGGTTGCTCGTATGCTAGAGCGCGATGACTTTAAAAAGCGTTATAACAACGGTCAGCCAATTGCTATTCACGAGTTTCTGTATCCGTTAGTGCAAGGTTGGGATTCTGTTGCGCTAGAGTCAGACGTTGAATTAGGTGGTACTGATCAGCGCTTTAACTTGCTAATGGGTCGTGAGCTTCAAAAAGAGCAAGGCCAAAAGCAGCAATCTATTGTAATGGTTCCGCTTCTAGAAGGTCTAGACGGCGTTCAGAAGATGTCTAAGTCTTTGAACAACTACATTGGTATTACAGACGCGCCAAACGACATGTTTGGTAAAGTGATGTCTATTTCTGATGATTTGATGTGGCGTTACTATGATCTTCTAAGCTTCCGTCCGCTAGAAGAGATTGCTGAGCTTAAAACTCGCGTTGCGAACGGTGAAAACCCACGTGATATCAAAATCATGCTGGCGAAAGAGATTATTGCACGTTTCCATGACGACGCAGCGGCAGAAGGCGCGCATCAGGACTTTATTCAACGTTTCCAGAAGAACGCTATTCCTGACGACATGCCCGAGCTTGAAATTGCATTGAGCGATGAAGGTATTGCCATTGGTAATTTGTTGAAAGAAGCTAACCTTGTAGGTTCGACTTCAGATGCTATGCGCATGATTAAGCAAGGCGCAGTTAAAATTAACGGCGATAAAGTGGAAGACACCCGCTTAGTAATCACCGAAAAAGGTGAAAACGTGTATCAGGTGGGTAAACGCAAGTTTGCGCGTATTACGCTAGCCTAATATTTTTCTGATAGTTTTTGAAAGCCCGCTTAGTTAAGCGGGCTTTTTTTTGCCTGAAATATAAGTACTAGTGGATAGTAGGGCGATCATTTTTTTAGAAGGCCCTAACTACTCATACAAAGTTAAGCATCAAGCCAAATTTGAAAGTGGGGGATATTGGCTTTAACGTTTATAAGTAATTGTCGTTAAACGTTTTTTTATTTTTCTTACTTTTTTTTGAAAAAGTTTGTCAGGATTTTGCAATCGCTATCGTCTATAGGGGAAAAATCAATCAATGAACCCAACTGTACGATAAGCAGTTAACGCGTAGCAGGCTGGGATGAAACAACAGTGAAACTCAATACTAACGCTTACGCAATGCAAAGGATAAAAACATGACAACGGTAACTTCAACTCGTGCAACATACCATCAAGCTAACAAGAGCCTTCCTGCGAAGGAAGCGTTCACATGGCTGAAAGAGGGTTGGCAGCTTTTTGTAAAAGCGCCTTTTAAATTAATGGGGCTTTCTTTTGTTACCTTATTAGCCGCGGGGCTCATTCAAGCGCTAGCAGGGCCAATTGGCTTAAGCATATCTAAATGGGTAGGTCCGCTTCTGGCTGCCGTGATGTGGCTGGCCATTGCCAACTTAGCAGAAAATAACAAGGTGAGATTGTCGGGCGGAACCCTGCGCTCATGGACAAATGTTGCTTTGTGGAGTTTGACCGGGCCAGTGATCGCGTGGATACAATTTCAAATTGGCGCTATGTTAATGGGCGCAGATTCAGTGGCGGCGTTAGCAAATGGTGTTGTAGTAGATGTACCCGCTTGGAAGGTCGGGCTAATGATGGGCTCGGCAACACCAATAAATTTACTGCTTTTATTTGTACCTATGTTGCTTATTTTAAAACATCGCTCAATCCCAGCATCTTTTACAAATAGTATTGCTGCAGTAGTGGGCGCTTATAAGCCGATGTTGATAATAGGTGCCCTGATTTTCTTAACAGTTGCACTTGCGCCCTATACTTTCGCATTGTCGGGATTAGTGTTTGGCCCTATTGTTTCATGTATGTGCTTTGTTGCTTACCAGCGCTTATTTCGCTAATCAGCTAGGAAGCGTAATTCAACAGCTCACTTAAAGCGTGGAATTAAAAAATAATAAAAATGGAAATGCAGTGAAAGAAACCATTCAAATAGAAAAACTGCTTAGTGAATACGCGCCGCTCATGGCGCGTATTGCGACAACATTTGAGGCTAATAAATCACTTCAAGATGAGCTGATACAAGAAATGTCACTGGCGGTTTGGCGCGCTTTTGAAGGAGCTTCAAAAGACAGTGGTAGTGGCTTTCGCGGTGAGGCAAGTGTGAAAACGTTTGTGGCCAAAGTAGCGCATAACAAGGCGGTCGATCACGTGATTAAAGAGCAGCGGCGTCAAGAGTTTAACCATGACGGCGAATTTGATTCTTCTCACACAACCAGCGCCAGCTCATCTCGGGATGCCACGTTACAAGAGAATGCGATGGATCTTTTGACAGGCTTACGTCAACTAGAAATAAAGTACAGACAGGTACTGGCTTTGTTATTAGAAGGTTTTAGTCAGCTGGAAATAGCCAATATGTTAGGTATCAAAGAGAGTGCCGTTGCTAAGCGAGTAAGCCGCGCCCGCCAACAGCTAACGCAGATAATGGAGCAACAGCCTTGAGCGATAACAAAAAAGCCTTGAGCGAAGATAAAAAAGCCTTGAGCGATAACAAAAGAGCCTTGAGCGAAGAAAAATTAAGTATGGCCGAGAGCAGCACGCAAATGAACGAATTAGATAAGCAACTCGCTCAGTGGCAAAGTGCCTACAAGGATGCAACCCCTTCAGTAGATACAGATGCACTGATAAAGGAAACCAAGAGCGCAAGATTTAAACTTAAACTAAAAGGTGCCGTTGATTTGGTGCTCGGGCTAGCGGTTTCTGTGTGGTGTTTAACTTTGGTGTTGTTCGAGCCACTTAGCACGTATCAATTTTTGCTTTTCATGGTACTCACACCTATTCCCGCCGCTTTCGGGGCATGGGGATATTGGGTAAGGCAAAAACAGTGGAAGGTCCAGACGTTAGACGTTCAGTCAATGTTGGCGTTTAAACAAAACCAATTAAGACAGCAATTACATTACTGGAAAATTAGCCTCTATGGATGCTTAGCTTTGTGGTGTGGATTGCTGGCACTCGCCGTATTTAATGTACTGATGTTTAATGCCTTCACGCTGTGGGGGACACAGCTTTTGATAAACAGCGTGGTCGTTTTTATTGTATACCGCCGGTACAAAAAGTTAGCCGCCGACTTGCCGTCGGCGCTAAAGAAAATAGAAGATATGAAATAGCTGAAACTAATAGTCTTATAATTCCAGCATTGGTACGAAGCCCCCATAAATAAGGCGCTTACCGTCGAAAGGCATGGGGTTTTCGTTTTCCTGCATTCTGGGATCTTCCATCACCTTTTTCCATGCAGTATCTCGTACTTCTTTTGAAGGCCAAAATGCAATGGAAAACACCACGGTTTCATTTTCTTTGGCTTTAACAGCCATCGGGAAAGACGTGACTTCCCCTTCAGGGACATCGTCACCCCAAGCTTCAAGTATTTTAGTCGCACCATACTCTTTAAAAATATCGCCGGCGAGTTTGGCGTGCTCAATGTATAACGCTTTATTTTCAGTGGGAACGGCTACAGCAAAGGCATCGATATATGACATGAGGTGACTCCGTCAAAGAATAGATACCTAAAATAGCCTAATTTATAGACAGCATGCAATGCTTAACTTTAAGGTGAATCGTAATTTATAACCATTACTAGCGTTCTGCTATTTTCGCCCATTGGTACAAGCCATGCAGTGCTAGCCTTCTTGCTTTTGCAAAGGGGTAGGTTTTCAAAGGAGAACGATAAAGGGGAAGCGATAAATCGACGTCATTGCTACCCATCATACGTTGAGCAAGTCGTTGCCCTGCAAACGCGGCAAAAGAAACGCCCGAACCGCAATACCCCATGGCGTAACCGATATTACCGCTAGAGCGGTTTAAATTGTTGCCGCTTACCTCATTGTCGATGAAAATCCGCGGCATATTGTCTAACGATACACTTACCCAACCACTCCAAAAATAATCCATGGCTATACCGCTAAGTGAAGGGAAACTTTTTACCATAGCGCGGTATAGTCGCTGTTTCTCTGACGCGTTATCTGCATCTTTACCTTTTACGGCACCACGACCGCCGAATAATAATCTGCCATCTGGCAAAACACGGTAGTAGTATTTCATCATCCGTGTATCCATAAAGCTCATTGGCGTGGTTAGGCCAGACTTTGCGCGCTGTTCGCTACTCAATGGCGCAGTGACAAAAATGCTCGACTGAACAGGAAATTGCTTATTGTCTACGCTGTCATGAAAGCGCTTAGGGGTATAAGCATTAGTAGCAATGAGTATGTGTTTGGCCGAAACTGACCCGCTGGGTGTTGCGACAACATATCCGGTCTTGTGCTTTTCAATGCGAATGGCTGGCGAGTCGTAAAAAAGCGTTGCTCCAAGCTCCTTTGCTACTCTTGCATATTCGCTCACTAATTTTAAAGGGTGTAAGCATGCACCCTTTAGCTCAACGCCACCATACGCCCCTTCAATACCAAAGCGCGCAATAAGGTCTTTTTCACTAAGTGGAGAGCTCGGCACATTGAAGTGTGACTCAAGATGCTTAGCACTGGCACAGAGTAGTTCGGCTTGCTTTGGGTTATGCGCCAGTTTTAAATAGGGTCCTTCTACCAAATCGACCTGCATATCAAAGTCTGCAATACGTTGTTTAAGCAGGTGTACCGCGCCATCAAACTCTTCCTGCATAGCTTTGGCGATGTCGCGACCCCACTTGTCCTCTATGGCGCTTAAGCTCAATCGGCCGCTACCCGAGAGGATAAAGCCCCCGTTGCGGCCCGCACAGCCAAATCCCGGTGAATTCGCATCAAGTAGCGTGACTTCTTGTTTCGCTTGAGCAAGAGTGATGGCAGCTGAAAGACCGGTATAACCACCACCAATGACGAGGTACTCAGTGTTTACCTTCTTGTTTAAAGGCGGTATTGTCGGTGGTTTATGTGTGGCATGCCAGTAGCTGTTTGCCGCGGGTAACATTGATGAAACGCCGCGTGAAATAAGAGGGTCGTAGGTCATAGAATAAAAACGTTTTTACCTTTGGCGTACTTATGGGGCTTGAAATTGAAGTAGCATTTCCGCACCTTCACACTCGCAAAAACCCTCGCATACAGGGCAATCGTAGCCTTCGTGAATAGATGCGTAGCGCCATTTATTGGGGTGTTTCTTGATAAGCTGCCCCCCATTTTTGGTGAAGTACTTAAATGCGCTGTTGCCCGGACTTGCCAACCAAATATGTGCTAAACCCGCTTCTGCGCCTTGAGTTTGCGCACATTCAATCGATTTACTTAATAGTCTGCTGCCAATTCCACAGCCCTGCATTGCGGGGTATACCGTATTACATTTGAAATAACATACGGTATTTGGATCTACTGGCCAAAGGGAAGGGCTGCACCACTCATCTGCTTCCCATTGCTTATGCGCAAAGGTGAGCCTGAAACCAACAACTTTTTGTTTGTATAGGGCTACCCAGCTAGCATTAGTATTGCCAACAAAGCTCTTTGCATAGTAATCAGCAAGTAGCTCGTTGGTTAGGTAGTTATCTCCGTGCACGTGATTGCCAAGAGCAATCACCCCTGCAAAAAACTCAGGCGCTAGAGACTCGTAGCTGATATCACTTTGAATTATGTGGCTCAAATGATTTGTGGGCTTCATACTTTTTCTTTACGCGGGGCGTTTTTCATCCCGTCAAGGTGCACATCCAAGGCTTCAACTGATATCAATATTTCTCTTACCGACATCCATAGTGAATATAGAAGTGATACTAAACTTGCAGCAAACACCCAGTTTCCTACCTGTTGATAGGTGAGGTATATCGCTAGCATGGATACTACACAAAGAAAAAAACTACCCACACCTGCTATTTGCATTCGCTTAATAAGTTGAATACGTAATCGAAGGTTTTTTATTTGTGCTTGAGTATTCTCATCTCTCTCTTCTTTTGAAAAGTTTCGGATAATAGTTGCAAGCGTCAAAAAGCGATTGGTATAGGCTAGAAGCAATAAAGAAATCGCCGGAAATAACATGGCCGGAGTAGCAATATCTATTTTCATGGGTGTTTCATACAATCGTCGAGTAAAAAGAGTGTATCACAGGGGCTCAGTTACACACAGTAATCAGCCAAGAGGTTGAACTTACAACATCTTTAGTGCCAAAGACTAATACGAAGGAGAAGGCGGAATATTGAGTCTACATTCGGTCAACTGTCATGCCAGCGGCACTCCAGCCTAACATATCGCCTTCTAAATGCATGACTTCAGAAAAATCGAGTTCTTCCAATACTTTCATTGCCAGTTTGGCTCTTCTGCCTGAACGACAATAAATGATAATAGGCTTGTTTTTGTGGCCTTCTAATTCGCTAAGGTAGTCATTGATATTTTCATGGGGCATATTTACTGCGCCAGGAATGTGACCATCGGCGAATTCTTGCGGAGAGCGAACATCAATAAGGAGCCAGTCGTTGTTCGCAACTCGCTCGATAAGATATGGTGATGCGGCAACAGAGGCTTGCGCGGTCGCTTTCGCTGTGCACTGAAGCGACACAAACAATGCAACACTGATAACAACTAGAAAACCCGCAACAACAATCCGCATGAATAAAAACTCTTACCTTTTTATAGAAGATTAGAACCTGCTCTTATTCTGTTACACAAAGGCGCTTAAGTTGAGCCAAGTCGGTGTGTATCAATTGAAAACAGCCCAGCAGGTCTAGACTTAAGTATAACGCTTATGCGCTTTCTTTAATACCTTTACAGAGTACTTTTAGTTCATTTATTAATCGCAATGAAAACCGACTGGTGACGTCTGGATCAACAACAATTAAGGGGGCTTTGAGGAAAGAGCGATGATCACGCCAGAATACCTCAAGTTCTGAATGCGTACTTTTAGATGCCGCAATGAGTGCATGAGGTTGGCGAGTAAGTACATCTTTTAATGCGACTTGAGGATAGTCTACAGGACTGTCTGCAAATAATGTTTGAGCACCACACACATTCAGCAGTTGGTTACCCCACGCGTTGGGACCGATGGTCATAAGTGGAGCAGTCCACGAATAATAAAATACTGGTATAAGCGAGGATTTGTCGTATTTACTTCGAAGTTCGGCTAGTTCGTTGAGAAAATCATTGGAGAGCTGGGTCGCCTGCTTTTGCGTATTTGTAAGTGCCCCAAGCCTTTTAATTTCGCTGGCTATATCAGTGATATTTTCGACCTTGCTGCTAAATACGTTTAGACCCATCGAGGAAAGCTTATGGATATCTTGCGGCTTATTGCCTCCATCCCATGCAAGAATTAAATCAGGTTCTAACGCCACAATGGTAGCGATATCGGCACCTTGAAAATCCGCCACCCGCTTAATATTTTTCGCGGCGTCAGGATAGTCGCTATAGTCGCTTACACCTACAAGGTTAGGGCCTAAGCCCAAACTAAATGCCCATTCGGTAAGGTGGGGCGCAAGGCTGACTATCTTTAGCTCGACGGAATTTGATAAGGCGCTTGATTCCGAGCTTGGTGCAACATCGGCAGAAGCAAATTGATCTGAATGAGCTAGGTGCTTTGTCTCGGCATCTGATTCTGAGTTAGCAAATGTGAGAAGAGGTAAATAGCTTAAAATTACAAAAAAAATGGTTTTCATCATAACTGCTGTTTTCATTGGGCTACGGCCATTGCCAGCATAGCTAACGATGCAAAGGCGCTAACCGCAATCATGGCATGAGTGACCGTATTTTTGGCTGTCAACATGTGAGAGTACTTTACCTCGTTAGCGCCTCCCACGCGGGTGTATCGAATCTTCTTGTTGGCATAAATTGCTGGTCCGCCGAGTTTAATATCAAGCACACCGCCCATAAGCGCAAGCAGTAGCGACGTTTTATCTTTCACTGGGGAGCGCTTTATGGCGCGAAACCCTTTAATAGGATGGCTGACCAGTAGTGTTGCTAGACCACCAATGACCGCGGGCGGCATATTAAGTAAGTAAACAAGGTTACGTACGGGTTTGGCAAAGAAAGTCATTGCAGGGGTTCGGTAATGCCACTGCCAAGTTGTGAGCAAAAGCAATCGATAAATGAGTGCGCCTATGGGGCCTGCCACTACAAAGTAGAAAATGACGCCGCAATAAAGATAAAGAAACTTCAGCCAAAGCGATTCTATCGCGGCTTTGGCAATTCCTATATCGGAAAGTGAAGCGCATTGACGTGCGGTAATGGTTTGCGCCATTTCACGTGCGAGGGATTTTTTATTTCTTCCCACACTCGCCAGCACTTTTTTGTACTGTTGACGCTGGTAACCGTAATCGAGCAGTGCGACAAGAATAATCGCCTCAAAGAATACGGGGTATTGGGCCATGTACACCAAGATGGCAACACATACTACCAATGGCGCAAGAAGAACTAGGGCGGCTAATGAGCCTGAAATATAGTGCTGAGACCTACCGTATTCGCGAGAGGGCACCACTTTGCGCCCCATTTGCTGAACGAGGTAGCGCATGAGCGTTAATGGATGAGTACTTTGGGGCCAGCGCCATAATGCGTCAACGGCGATAGCCAGCCAAAGTACGAATAGCGACTGGTATTGCGGGTCGCTAATTACCTCTGTCATCTTATTTTGCGAGGGCCTTAATCATTGCCATAACTAATTGTGCTGAGTGTTTAGCGGCAGTGTCTAGATACTCTTTAAAGCTCACTGACGACGTTTTTCCTGCAATATCCGACAATGAACGAATGACAAGGAAAGGCGTGTCGAGCATATGGCAAGTTTGACCTATAGCTGCACCTTCCATCTCAACCGCTTTCATGTCTGGGAAGTTTTCACGCAGTTCTGCTACAGCTTCGTCGCTACCGATAAACGCATCGCCCGTACAGATTAAACCTGTTGTCGACTGAAGCGACGTAATGCCTGTGGCAGCACTACGAGCGGCTTCCATTAACCTTGTATCGCAACGGAAATCTTCAGGCATACCTGCGCATTGACCGAGCTTGTAGCCAAAATGGGTTAAATCGGCATCATGGTGAATAACGTGACTGGCGATCACTAAGTCACCGATGTTTAGATTCTTGTCGAAACCTCCGGCAGAACCGGTATTGACAACAGCATCAGGGGCGTACTGTTCGATAAGTACAGTAGTAGCAATTGCTGCAGCCACTTTACCAATACCGCATTTCACTAGCACCACTTCTATGTCGTTAAGTGTACCTTCGTAAAACGTCAGGTGCTTCCACTGGGTTTCTTTTACATTCCAAAGTGACGCTTTAAGTAGCGCAACTTCTTCGTCCATTGCACCTAAAATACCAATTTTTTTCATAACTTTACCGACGGTGTTGAGGGAGTTTAACGCGTGAATACGCTGTTGAATGCGTTAATTGTATAAGGAAAACGGGCAAACTGACAGAAAAATGCCTCTGTAACCGCTATTTGAGAGTAAGAAAATAGCAAAGCAACAAAGGCCAGGGGAAGTGGGCTTATGTCTTAAGCTGCAGCTGGTCTGCTTGAACGCACTGGGCGAGTCGGGCGCTTTGGTGGCTCTGGATTATGCGTTGGCAGCTGTGCCATTTTTTGCTGTAAACGGCGATATGGAATGAGTTTGTTTTCCAAACACTCGCGAATATCGTCAACGGTATAACCAGACTTCACTTTAATTCTTGCGTGAGGAAGGCCAGCAGCATCAAGAGCTCCTGTTACAAACCAGTCTTTTTGTGATTTATAACCATCTTTGCCTTGGCTATGAACTAAGTCGATAGCAAGAACAGGACTCATGTCGTGTTTATCTACTAATACAAAGTCGAGCTGTCTGCTAGAAGCTCTGCTGATGGCTTGGCTTGCCGTCTTTTTATTTGCAGACTGGCGAACCGCCACTAAATCGTTAAGACGCACACGGCACACTATGCGAAACTCTCTTCCCATAGCCTGTTCGATAAGGTTTAAAAAAGAGTGCTCAACGGGGGTGAACAATTGCGGCTTTCGCCTAAATGGAAATGCGACACCGCCGTCTGACAACTTTATGGCACCCAGTGCAACGACAATAAGTAACATCATTAGAATAATTGCCAATTCCATCGTAACCCTCGCAAATATCAATAGTTAAAGCCCACGGAATGCATAATAAAGAAGCCCGCTAAAGTATTTATATCGAAAAAAGCTTGGGCTCCGTTTGCAGTTTGAGCGTCATAAAAATGACACTCACTGTTACCGTGGAGTAGTTATTGATGATTTTGCAAAGCAGATGCCAACATGAGTAGATTTCGTAGTTGTCTTGCTAAAAGGGCTTATTTTGTTGTGGATGTAACAAGAATATCCACTTGAGAGCCAGTATTATCTGGGCTGATTATTACCCTGACCCCTTTATCTTCTGAGGATAACAACGTGCGGCCGCTAACTGGCGTGTGAGTTTTTAAAGCGGGGTGCGCCGTTTGGTAAACATTCAGTAATTCACTCGGGGAGCGAGGAGAGTGGTAAACCATTACTGCTGTCTTGCTTTCGTCAAATGCTTGGCATTGTCTTGCATCATCAGAAATCTTAACTTGCTGAAAATCAGAAGGGCAAGACCTGATGCTTGGCTTACTAGGTGAAGAGTTGACGCTTTGTTTCTTAGTTTGGTTGTTAACTTGCGCATTTAATGAAGCGTCAACAGCAATGGTATCAGCTAAGCTGGCATTGCTCGCTGCTATCGCCAGTGTTAGACAAAATGTAAGTTTCTTAATGTTTAAATGCTGCATAGATAGATTCTTCACCCGATGTGCGATGTCTTTAATTGCTTAAACGATAGTAGAGTCGTAACTCTCGCGCTTCAACTAAACCTTGGTCTATTAACGTATATTAGTGAGGTTTTTCGTATAAGTTTTGGTTTAAAGCATCACTTCATCACTACAACTCTATTACTGGTCATAAGGCGTGGTCAGTAATTGATACAGCGCATTTGTTCCACTGTAAAAGTTCCCTATACGTAAGTTTTCATTAGGGGCGTGTTGATTGTTATCAGCATTGACTAATGGAATAAGAATTACCGGCTTCTCTATACTGTTTACTAGCGGTGCGGTTGGAACAGTACCCCCCATCATTGGAATAACTACAACCTTCTCATCGCTTACAGATTCTAGTGCCTTTTGCGCCCATAGACCAACTGGCTCATCGAGGGACGTTTGTAGTGCTGCAGTGCCGGGGCTAACTTCTATAAGAATGAGTTTTTCATGCTTTAGACGGGTTTCTTTTGATGGCAATTCGTCCACAATGTGATATCCCTTAGCTGTTATATAGTCTTTTAACAGCTTAACTTGTCTGGACGAGTGAGCCTCTTTTGTAGTTCTAATATCGATGGACGCTGTAGCGCTAGCCGGAATGATTGTCCTTACTGCTGTTGTGCTTGCAGCGCTCAATCCATTGATATTTAGAGACGGAAGACTAATGGATTCATAGTAGTTGCTACCTACAGACTCTGACTTTGCTACCCCAAGGCGTGCCAATAGTGCAGTTTCATCAATAGGAATGTCTCGAAGCACCTGTTTTGTTTCTTCTGACAAAGGAGCGTCTCCGTAATAATTAGGAATAGTCACCTTGCCATTTTCATTTTTCATCCCTGCTAAGAGTGTTGAGAGCATAAAAGCGGGGTTTTGAATGTAGTTGCCAAAGTGCCCACTATGGCTATCAGAGTTTGGTCCGAAAACAGTGAGCTTAACCAGTGTCGCACCGCGATGACCGAAAACTACGGTAGAAGCGTTGGATGGATGCATGGGACCGTCTAACATTACTACGGCATCTGCAGAAAGCTGCGCTTTGTTTTTTTCTATCACTTTTGCGAGGGTAGGAGAGCCACCTTCCTCGTTTGAATCAAGGAGCACTTTGATATTAACTGATGGCGTCACCTTATTCGTCGAAAGTGAGTTTATGGCTGCTAGTAACATCATAATTGGGGCTTTGTCGTCAGATGCCGAGCGCGCAAAAATACGCCAATTAGGGTCATAGTCTTTATCGAGTAAAGAGAGTGGTTTTTCAACCCAGCTGTCATTTTCTTCGATTTTTAGAACGGGCTGCCAAGGGCTGTCTTGTTCCCACAACTCAGCGTTAACCGGTTGACCATCCATATGTGCATAAAAAAGCAGGGTAGGGGCATTTTTCCCAGCTAGCATGTAATCAGCATACAGCATCGGCATGCCGTTGTTTTCCAGCAGCTGAGTATTAAAACCATACTCGCTGTATTTCGTTGCCGTCCAACGCGCAACCTTTTCTATATCAGTTGCTGATTGCGTTGCAACGTTGGGTAGCGTGAGATATTCCAAGTAGTCTGCGAACACAGCTTTAGCCGAGTGAGTGGTAAGTGCGTTACTTTCCTCTGCCTGGGCGCAATATGAAACGGAAACTAAAAATAACCCGTAAAGTAGCCCTGTCCGCAATCTCATGATGTCATCTCTTTATTCAATTATTCTATCTAATGTAAATCGTATCTCTTTAGTTTTAAATAAAAAAGCTCGATAGCAGAACTATCGAGCTTTTTATAAAGCGACTTGAGAGCGACGGTTAAACGCCTATGTAATCCATAATACCTTCGGCAGCTTTACGGCCTTCGTCGATAGCAGTAACAACCAAGTCACTACCACGTACCATATCGCCACCGGCAAAGACTTGCGGGTGAGAGGTCTGGTAAGCAAATTTGCCAGCAGATGGCGCGCGTACGCGACCTTTTTCATCAAGCATAATGCCGAAGTCAGCAAACCATGGCGCAGGGCTGGGCTGGAAGCCGAAGGCGATAATTACCGCGTCTGCTTCTAGTACGTGCTCTGAACCTTCCACTTCAACAGGGCGGCGGCGACCATTGGCATCCGGTGGCCCCATTTCGGTTTTAACCAGCTTAACACCACATGCATTACCGTTTTCATCTACTGCAATGTCTAGAGGCTGAAGATTGAATTTAAACTCAACCCCTTCTTCTTTCGCATTAACAACTTCGCGGCGAGAGCCTGGCATGCTTTCTTCGTCACGGCGGTATGCACAGGTAACTTGGGCAGCGCCTTGGCGGATTGACGTGCGAACACAGTCCATCGTGGTATCACCACCACCTAGTACTACTACGCGCTTGCCTTTCATATCAATGTAATCAGCAGGATCTTTTTCAAGGCCCATTACGCGATTGGTGTTGGCGATAAGGAAAGGTAAGGCTTCGTGAACGCCTTCAACTTCTTCGTTATCGAAACCACCTTGCATCGACTTGTACGTACCCATGCCTAAGAAAACAGCATCGTATTTATCAAGCAAATCCTGGAACTGTATGTCTTTACCAATTTCAGTGTTAAGTACGAACTCAACACCCATCTCGGTAAAGATTTGGCGGCGTAGCTTGATCACGTCTTTCTCTAATTTAAAAGACGGGATACCAAATGTAAGTAGGCCACCAATTTCTTCGTATTTGTCGTAAACAACAGGTTTAACGCCGTTACGAACCAGGATATCAGCACATGCAAGACCAGCTGGGCCTGCACCTACAATCGCCACTTTCTTGTCGGTCCATACCACGTCAGACATATCTGGGCGCCAGCCCATTTTGAATGCTGTATCGGTAATGTACTTCTCAATACTACCGATAGTCACAGCGCCAAAATCGTCATTCAGTGTACATGCACCTTCGCACAGTCTGTCCTGTGGACATACGCGGCCGCATACTTCCGGCAAACTGTTGGTTTTATGAGAGAGTTCCGCAGCTTCCAAAATACGGCCTTCGTTCGCCAAGCTTAACCATTGTGGAATATAGTTGTGTACAGGACACTTCCATTCACAGTATGGGTTACCGCAGTCCAAGCAGCGATCTGCTTGGCCTTCGGTTTGAGATTGGCTCAGCGGTTGATAAATTTCCGCGAACTCTTGTTTACGTACCATGATCGGCTTTTTCGGCGGATCGATACGTTCAACATCGACAAATTGATATACGTTCTTTGCCATAAACTAAATCCTCCTACTGAGCCTGAATGCGTAATTCAGCACTTGAACGACTGATGTGACCAAGCAAGTTTTTCACATCACTGGTTTTTGGCTTAATAAGCTTGAAGCGTTTCAGCGTTGCGGCGAAGTCAGTAAGCAACGACAACGAGTGCTCGCTTCCTGTTTCTTCGTAATGCTGATTAATTAAGCCACGTAAGTGCTCAGCAAGAATCGCTTTATCTTCAATTGGCATTACATCGACCAGTTCCGCATTTACACGGTTATCAAGGTCGTCGCCATCATCCATAAGATAAGCAAAACCACCAGTCATACCTGCACCGAAGTTAACACCAACCGGACCAAGTACAGCCACGATACCGCCTGTCATATATTCACAGCCGTTATCGCCAATGCCTTCAACTACCGCAATAGCACCAGAGTTACGTACGCCAAAGCGCTCGCCAGCACGGCCAGCAGCAAACAGCTTACCGCCTGTTGCACCGTAAAGGCAGGTGTTACCCATAATGGCGCTGTCGTGGGCGTCGTAAGAGATATTGCGTGGTGGGTGAATAACAAGCTTACCGCCGGTCATCCCTTTACCTACATAATCGTTGGCATCACCTTCAAGGTGCATATGCAGGCCGCCAGCGTTCCACACACCGAAGCTCTGACCCGCTGTACCGGTAAGTTCAACTTTGATAGGTGTATCTTCAAAGTCGTGGTTACCGTGGTGTTTAGCGATTTCACCTGATAGCAATGCGCCGACAGAGCGATCCGTATTGCGGATTGGGTATTTAAGGGTAATAGATTTACCGTCAACAACCGCTTGCTGGCCGTCTTTAAGCATCTGCGCGTTCAATTCACCTTTATCGATAGGTGCGTTGGTCGTTTGTGAGCAGAATAAGCGCGTATGGTCGCCTGCTTTAGGCTGCGCTAGCAACGGAGACAAATCTAAACGGTTTTGCTTAGCGGTAATGCCATCTAAAACTTTAAGTAGCTCTGTGCGACCAACAAGGTCGTCGAACTTAGCAATACCCATAGACGCCATGATTTCACGCACTTCTTGAGCAATAAACTTGAAGTAGTTCATTACCATATCAGGTAAGCCAATGAAGTGGTCGTCACGCAGTTTTTGATCCTGCGTCGCAACACCGGTCGCACAGTTGTTCAAGTGGCAAATACGCAAATATTTACAGCCTAACGCAACCATTGGACCTGTACCAAAACCAAAGCTCTCAGCACCTAAAATACCGGCTTTTACTACGTCTAAGCCTGTTTTCAACCCGCCGTCGGTTTGAACGCGTACTTTATGACGTAAGCCGTTTTCAATAAGCGCTTGCTGAGTTTCAGATAAACCAAGCTCAAATGGGCTACCCGCATACTTAACTGATGTTAGCGGGCTTGCACCTGTACCGC
>NZ_JAFLMX010000293.1:0-8460 GCF_017849675.1 Alteromonas sp. AO-Serp | reverse complement strand
GTCGCAAATCGCTGTTTTATAACTTTTATGGCGGTGGACTGTGAGGGAAACCCAGTAAATGTGCCTGCTTACGTACCCGAGGATGAACGACATATGCAGCTAGAATTAGTGGCGATGCATGCGAAAGATTTCGCTAAACAGCTAGACAGTGACTTTACGGAAAATATAGGCTTTCATTAAGGCGTGAGTATAGATGAACGTAAACGTAGATTGCTGGCATCGGCAACGCATATGCTAATTCCTAAAATATGCTTTTGTTGCAAATTTATTAAAAAATAATGCATTAAGTTTCATTTTGGCGGGTTTTATTCATTTTAAAGTGGTTTTTTATGCTGCTTTGTTGTGTTTTGAAAAACCACGTGATACTTATTCAGGTACAAAATAACAACAGGATTGAATATGGATTCGGGATCCGTCGCTAGCCTGCTCTTTGAAGCAGGTTCTCTTATGCTTATAGGAATGGTATTTGTTTTCTCATTCTTAGGACTTCTTATTGTGGGTATTCATCTCATTGCCCGATTTTGTGAAGCCTTTCCCGGTGAAACAGCAGAGCCTACAGCTCATTTAAAAGGGCCTTCAGCTAATTTGAGTCGAAACAATCAAGCGGTACAACCAGGAATAGACGGAAACGTTATCGCAGCTATTTCTGCCGCAATTCATACCCATCGCCAAAATTCTAAAAAATAAAGCCTAATCAGGAGTTACCATGTCTAAGCCTCTGGCCCTTACCGAGCTGGTTCTGCGTGATGCCCACCAATCCCTTCTTGCTACGCGCATGCGTATTGAAGATATGCTTCCCATA
Source organism: Alteromonas sp. AO-Serp (assembly GCF_017849675.1). Classification (NCBI taxonomy): domain Bacteria; kingdom Pseudomonadati; phylum Pseudomonadota; class Gammaproteobacteria; order Alteromonadales; family Alteromonadaceae; genus Alteromonas; species Alteromonas sp. AO-Serp. The sequence goes on along the minus strand of NZ_JAFLMX010000293.1, from coordinate 7,658 downwards.
GCGGAAAAACTAGATAAAGCTGGCTTTTGGTCAGTTGAATCTTGGGGTGGTGCTACATTTGATGCCTGTATTCGTTATTTAGGGGAAGACCCTTGGGAGCGCATCAGAAAGCTAAAAGCAGCCATGCCTAACACGAAACAGCAAATGCTGTTGCGTGGTCAAAACCTATTGGGTTACCGCCATTATGCTGACGATGTTGTCACTCGCTTTGTAGAGCGTGCTCACGAAAGTGGCGTAGATGTATTTAGAATTTTTGATGCCATGAATGACATTAGGAATTTGAAAACCGCAATAAAAGCGACCATAGACAGTGGCGCTCACGCGCAAGGAACAATTTCTTATACGGTAAGTCCTGTGCACAATCTTAAGCTTTGGCTCGAAATGGCGAAACAGCTTGAAGACCTAGGGGTTCATTCTATCTGCGTAAAAGATATGGCTGGGCTTTTAAAACCGTACGAGTGCGAGGCATTGATTACCGGATTAAAAGAAACGGTTGATGTACCTATTGCCATGCAGTGCCATGCCACAACAGGGTTGAGTACGGCGACGTATCAAAAAGCTATCGATGCCGGTATTGATATGCTGGACACGGCTATTTCTTCAATGAGCATGACTTATGGTCATAGCGCAACTGAGACCATGGTTTCTATCGTAGAAGGTACTGAGCGCGATACGGGCATTTCATTGCCTGAGCTTGAAGACATTGCCAGTTACTTCAGAGAGGTAAGAAAGAAATACAGCAAGTTCGAAGGCAGTCTCAAAGGGGTAGATGCACGTATTCTTTTGGCTCAAGTACCGGGCGGAATGCTAACCAACATGGAAAGTCAGCTTAAAGAGCAGGGCGCTGAAGATAAATTCGAAGAAGTGTTAAAAGAAATTCCACGGGTACGGGAAGATCTTGGGTTCATTCCTCTTGTTACGCCAACCTCACAAATCGTGGGCACGCAGTCAGTGCTTAACGTACTCACCGGCGAGCGTTACAAAAGCATTACAAAAGAAACCGCAGGCGTTCTCAAAGGTGAATATGGCGCTACCGCAGCACCAGTAAACAAGGAGTTGCAGGCGCGTGTGCTTGATGGCGCAGAGCCCGTGACATGTCGCCCTGCTGACAATATTGCACCAGAGCTGGATACACTGAGTAAAGAGCTTGATGAACTGGCTGAGAAAAAGCAACTATCGCTGTCAGACGATAAAATTAATGATGTTTTGACTTATGCCTTATTCCCGCAGATAGGTCTAAAGTTTATCGAAAACCGCGGCAACCCTGATGCGTTTGAACCTGCACCTAGCGCGCAAGAGTCGCAAAGCTCGAGTGCGCCTAAGCCTGCTGAAGCCAAGTCTAGCTCACAAGGGGCTACCGCGAGTGAAACTTACGACGTAAACGTAGATGGAAGAGTGTATCGCGTAGAAGTGGCACCTTCAGGTACGCTGACGAGCGTTACACCTGCTAGTGGCTCTCAGACGCAAGCACAGCCTCAAACCAATAGCGCTGCGCCATCAGACTCTACCGCTTCTCAGTCTATTGATGCACCGCTTGCAGGTAACGTCTTCAAAGTCTTGGTGAGAAACGGCGACAGCGTGTCAGAAGGCGATGTGGTGATGATCCTTGAAGCCATGAAAATGGAGACAGAGATCCGCTCCGCATACACCGGTACGGTCAACGACATTACCGTTAGTGAAGGCGATGCCGTAACCAGTGGTCAACCGTTAATCTTATTGGGGTAGTACATGGATAAGTTAATGGTACTTTGGGATAGTACCGCGCTTGCGCACTTTGAAGCCGGCCAGCTTATAATGATGGCAGTGGGTTTCGGCTTGTTGTACTTGGCCATTGTTAAAAAGTTTGAGCCATTGCTTTTACTGCCCATTGGTTTTGGTGCATTGCTTACTAACATCCCTATTGCTGGTTTTTCAGAAGCGGGTGGGTTGCTGCACTACATATACAAAATCGGCATAGATACAGGGGTATTTCCTCTGCTCATCTTTATGGGCGTAGGCGCAATGACTGATTTCAGTGCACTTATTGCTAACCCTAAAATGTTGTTACTTGGCGCAGCTGCGCAGTTCGGTATTTTTGCTACCTTGTTTGGCGCGATAGCGTTAAACCTTATACCTGGCTTTGAGTTTACGTTAAAAGACGCGAGCGCCATTGCTATCATAGGTGGCGCGGATGGGCCGACGGCTATTTTCCTTGCCTCACGGCTTGCACCTGATTTGCTTGGTGCGATTGCAGTCGCTGCATACTCTTATATGGCGTTGGTGCCTATTATCCAGCCACCTATCATGAAAGCGCTGACCACAAAAGAAGAGCGCGAGATAAAAATGGGTCAACTACGACCTGTGTCAAAGCGAGAGAAGATTATTTTCCCGCTTGCTGTGCTGTTTATGACTATCTTGTTTTTACCAGCCGCAACGCCGCTTGTCGGCATGTTCTGCTTCGGTAACTTAATGAAAGAGTGTGGCGTGGTAGACAGATTGAGCAAAACAGCCCAAAACGAGCTCATCAATACGGTCACTATTTTCCTTGGTTTAGCAGTAGGATCAAAGTTATCAGCTGAAGCATTCCTTACGGTCGAGACTTTAGGTATTTTGGGGCTTGGGGCTATCGCGTTTGGTATAGGCACTGCCGCGGGCGTACTCATGGCCAAGCTAATGAGTAAGCTGTCGGGTGGCAATATAAATCCACTGATTGGCGCAGCTGGCGTCTCTGCTGTACCAATGGCAGCCAGAGTGGTGAACAAAGTTGGGCTAGAAGCAAACCCTCATAACTTCTTACTTATGCATGCAATGGGGCCTAACGTGGCTGGCGTGCTAGGTAGTGCGGTTGCCGCAGGTATTCTGTTGGCTCTGGTTGGCTAGAAAGCACGAATGCATTGCTGTACAAGGGGCAGTTTATCTGCCCCTTTGTTATTGCATGGCGTTTGTTCAAAAAAAGGCTTTCTAGGGTTTTCTTTTTGTGACGAGTCGAGCGTGCCAGTTCGGTACGTAAGTGCGTTTCTCAAAGAAAATACCACCCAAACGATAAGCGCTTTATTCTCGGATTGTGTTTTGTGGCACCAGAGATTGGTATGCGGTAACGAGTTTCTTAGTGCGCGTATGCTGGGGCCACCTAAAGATAGTTTCGGTCTTGCCTTCTTCTACAATTTCACCGCCTTCCATCACAATAATCCTGTCTGCAATGTGTCGTACAATACCCAAGTTGTGACTAATAAAGATAAACGCCAAGCCAAGTTCCTGCTGAAGCTTCAATATAAGATTCACCGTTTGCGAACGAATGGAAGGGTCTAACGCTGCAAAGGGTTCATCAGCCACTAACACTTTGGGCTTTAACACAATGGCTCTGGCTAGCGCTACGCGCTGCTGCTGTCCATCAGAAAGCATATGTCGATAAAAGTAATAGTGTTCGCGCAAGAGGCCTACCTTCACCAACATATCTTCTATAATTGGTTTGCGTTCTGCTTCGCTTAGGCCTGTATTCAAACGCAATGGCTCATCCAAAATTTTTCCCACAGGAACCGATGGATTCATCGACTCGGAGCTATGCTGCAAGATCATACGAATGTCATGGGTACGTTTTTGCTGGCTATCTTTAGACTGGTATTTGGCTAAATATTTGTGCGTGTTAATTTCAATTTCACCTGCATCAGCAGGCAGTGCACCTACCAAGAGCTTAGCCAACAAGGATTTGCCTGAGCGATTTTCACCAATAATTGCAATGGTTTCACCGCGCTTTACGCTTAAGTTCACTGGACCAAGTTGAAAAACTTCAGGACGTTTTAGCCAACGTTTCCTCTCGTTATGAATAAACGTGAGATCTTTAACCTGCATGATATCCATTACAGCTTCTCCATATGTAGAGGGAAGTGACAGCTGTAATTGTGATCGTGAATTTTACGCACGGCTGGCGTTTGTACACAGGCGCGCTGTGCACGAGGGCAGCGTGGACCTAACCGGCAACCAATAGGCAAATGCTGTAGTGTGGGAATAGAGCCACCAAGCGTGGGTAGCAGCGATTTCGGTGGCAGATCTTTTCTGAAGCTTGGCGCGCTGTCTAGTAATGCTTTTGTGTAAGGGTGCAGAGGGCGCTTCTTAATGTGCTTCATTCTACCTGATTCTACAGTCTGCCCTGCATACAACACCGTCATAGAATGAGACATACTTGCAATTGCCAGTAGGTCGTGACTAACAAACAAGATCGAAAGCGAGCGCGTCTGATTCAAACGCGTAAAGAGCTTCAGAATTTGTGTTTTTGTTGTAGGCTCCATTCCCCGAGTTGGGTCATCGGCGATGAGCAATTTAGGCTGTGAAACCAAGGCCATCGCAATCATGAATTTTTGACCTATGTCAGCCGGTATTTGATGAGGAAAAGCGCTTAAATAATGCTTGTGGTGCTTTATTCCTACTTTGTGAACGGTGCTTATTGCGATCTTTTTGCGATGTTGTGCTCGTTGCCAGAACCAGCTCCCTTCAACAAATTCATCGGGAATGCTCTCTTCCAACTGCTCGCCAAGTGTTGCCGATGGGTCTAAACTTGCCTGTGGGTTTTGGAACACGACCGCTATTTCTCGGCGCATTACCTCACGACGCTGCTGCACAGACATACTCAGCAGGTTTTCACCATTCCAACTCATGCGGTCAGCCGTTAAATTCCATTGGCTAGGAAGGGCTCCGCAAATGGCGGACACGATCAAGCTTTTGCCTGAGCCTGACTCTCCTACCAGTGCGCGAATTTCCCCGCTGCTAACCGACAGGTTAACCTTATCCAACGCTTTAATTGCGCCATCGCTGCTCTGCATTTCCAAGGTGAGGTTTTTAATATCAAGCATTGGCATATTAATGACTCACTCTTTTTTTAAGTGCTGAACGCAAACCGTCACCCACAATATTGATAGATAGCACCATGAAGAATATTGCCATGCCGGGGACGGCAACGTTCCACGGTGCTAGATAAGCAACATCTAGCCCATCAGCTAGAATAACGCCAAGTTCCGGAAGCGGTGACTGTGCGCCTAAACTCAGAAAGCCAAGTGCTGATATGTCGATAACTGCAATAGAAAGTGCAAGCGTGCCCTGTACAACCAGCATTTCGGTCATGTTGGGTAGTATAGAATGAGCAAAAAGTTGCCATCTACTGGCACCGTCCAATTTAGACGCCACTATATATTCTTTTTTCATTTCGGCGCGTACAAAACTTCTTGTGTGGTGTACAAACTGTGGAATAAGCGCAAGGGTAATTGCCCACATGCTGTTAACCAAACCGGTACCCAATATTGCAACGATAATAATCGCAATAAGTAGCGTGGGAATGGCCATAAGTGCATCGAGTAAGTGGTTGACGATACTTGAGCGAACACCTCGCAGCATGCCTGCGAAGGTCCCAAGGCTAACGCCGACTAACATGGCCAGCACAACAGTAATGAATGCGGAACCCAATGTGATGCGACACCCATAAATTATGCGAGTAAATAGGTCTCTACCCAACGCATCAGTACCGAAAAGGTGCGATATAGAGCCATTAGCTAACCAGCTAGGCGGTATTAACAGTCCGTCGATATTTTGTTCCACGGCATCATAGGGAGTGATGATTGGTGCGAACAGCGCACACATAACAAACAAAGCCAGCATAATCAGGCCAAGCATGGCGATGTGGCTCGCTCTAAATGATGCCCAAGTCCGTTGCCACGGCGACGGATGGAATTCTTCGTCGTATAAACTAAACTGTGGCACGTTCGTATTTCTCTCTGCTTGGGTCAATCATTCGGTTAAACAAATCAACCAAAATCGTGAGTGTAATTACCACCGTGGATACTGCCATCATACCAATTCTAAGGGCAGGGTAATCTCGTTGATAAATAGCTTGAATCAGCCAATTACCGATCCCCGGCCAAGAAAACAAGGTTTCGACAATCATCGCGTTTGTTATTAATGTTGTAATTTGTATCGCCATTAGCGGTAATATGGGCAGTAACGCGTTACGCAGAATATGACGAAAGAATATCTGCCAACTTGAAAGGCCTCTAGATATTGCTGCAGCGATATAGGGGCGGTGTTTCACGTCTATAACAGAACGTCTTGTTATTCGTATCATCGAAGCGGTGGCGATAGCACCAATGGCAAACGTAGGTAATGCTAAGTGCGATAACGCATCTTTGAAGGCTAAGGTCTTGTTTTCTACGTCAGACAATAAAATATCAATGAGAATAAAGCCTGACACGGGTTCGATGTTATAAAGCAAACTGATACGACCCGACAGCGGCGCAGCGTCTAGCTGCAAACTGAAAACCAATATAAGCAGGAGCGCAAACCAGAAAACAGGAAAAGAATAGGTCGTTATACTTGCACTATTTATTAGGTGATCAGACGTTGAATAGCTGCGAATCCCTGCATAATAACCAAGCGGTATACCAATGAATAAGGCCATCAACATGGCATAGGTTGCCAGTTCTATTGTGGCTGGCATCGCAATACCTACCTCTTCTCTCAACGGCAGGCCTGATGTAAAGCTGTATCCCCAGTCACCAGTGAGCAAATTGCCTACATAATAGAAAAACTGGAAAATATAGGGCTGATCTAGTTTAAATTGCCGCTCCAATGCTGCGCGTTGAATTTCATTTTGCGGCATGAGTCCTGTTAGGTTTTCAAGTGTATCGCCTGGAAAAAGATAGGCGAGTGAAAACGACATAATCGCTAACACCAAAAGCGTTAATATAAATAAAGTGCAGTATCTTACGAGGATCTGGATCACAGTGCTTTTTTTACCTCACCAAATCGTACACCGCCAAAGGGATTAATGGTCATTCCTTCTAGTTCATTCCTGTATGCCTGATAGCGGTAGGCGTGTGCGATGGGAACAAGAGGAAGGCGTTCGTATAATAATCGGTTAACTTGCCGGTATATAGCTGTGCGCTCTTCAATATCATCTGTCTGAAGGGCGTCGTTGAGTAATTTATCATAGTCTTCACTGCACCACATGGCACGATTTGTACCTGAGGGTATAGCACCACAGCTCAATAGCGGACGATAGAAGTTATCTGGGTCTCCGTTGTCGGCAGACCAACCAATTAATACCGAGTCGTGCAGACCTTCCTGAAGATGGCGTCTGAAGGTAGTCCAATCGTAACTGACAATGGTTGCTTCTACGTCTACATCACGCAAATAACGCTGAATGAGCTCGGCCATCTTTGTTGCGTTAGGATTGTAAGAGCGTTCAACAGGCATAGCCCATATCGTCATAGAAAAGCCGGCCTTAACACCGGCGTCAGCTAATAATTTGCGCGCTAGAACTGGATTGTAGGCAGTATCGTCTGCGTCATTTTGAAACGCCCAGCTTGCCGCAGGCAGCAGGGTCTTAGCTCTAGTAGCACTGTCAAAATACACCGCTTCTAGCAATGTGTTCTTATCGATTGCGGCCGCTAGCGCACGTCTTACATCTGGGTTATCAAAAGGAGGGCGTTGAGTGTTAAACGCCCAAAATCCAATGTTTAGTCCTGGTTTTTCCGCTAGCGTCAGATCTTCTTTTGCCCGAATCACTTCAAGTTCAGTCTGTGCAGGAAAAGCGGTAGCGTCACATTCACCTGTCATTAATTTAGCCAGTCTCAGTGAGCTTCTTGGCGTAATGTCAAATATAAGCTGCTCTACAACAGGGCGCGTTTCGTCAC